>JABMPP010000102.1 GCA_013202955.1 Candidatus Woesearchaeota archaeon
ATCTTACATTTTTCGTAAAGATTCAGGAAAATGAAATCAATAAAAAAACAATCCAATGGAACTGCTTTTATTATATTTGGTTCAACAGGAGATCTTACTAAAAGAAAACTTATTCCTGCATTGTATAAATTATACAAAAACGGTGTGATAAATAAGAATCCAATAATCTGTGTTGGAAGAAGAGATATTTCCAATACTGGGTTTCTGGAGCTGTTGAATATACAGAAGTTTGTCAATCCAGCAGATATGAATCTTTTTAATAAATTCCAAAGCTTGATTCATTATTATATGCTGGACTCTAAAAATGGTTCCAAAGAATTTAATTCATATGTAAAAAAAATAGAATCTAAATACAAATGTAACGGCAATAAAATATTTTATCTTGCTCTGCCATCTTCTCTTTTTGAGCCAACAACAGAAATAATAAGGAAATCTGGTCTCTTAAACGGAAAAGCATGGAAAAGAGTTGTTTTTGAAAAGCCGTTTGGTTATGATTTAAACTCTGCAAAAAAACTCAATAAAGCAATAAGCTCTGTTTTTAAAGAGAGAAATATTTACAGAATAGATCATTATCTTGGAAAAGAATTAGTTCAAAACATAATGGTGTTAAGATTTTCTAATTCTGTGTTTGAAGAGGTATGGAATCATAATTTTGTAGATCATGTTCAGATAACAATGTCAGAAAGATCTGGTGTTGGAACAAGAGGGGATTATTATGAAAAGGTTGGTGCTTTAAAAGATGTTGTGCAGAATCACATGCTGCAAGTGCTGTCTCTGGTTGCCATGGAGCCACCAAAATCAACAAGCAGTAAAGATATAAAAGATCAGAAAATCAAGGTTCTTAAATCCTTACAGCAAGTCAAAGCATCCAATATTGTTGTTGGACAATATGATAGAGGTGTTGTTAGGGGAAAACATGTAGATTCATACAAAAAAGATGTTAAAAATTCAAAATCACATATAGAAACATTTGTTGGGTTAAAAACATTTATTGATACAAAAAGATGGAAAAATGTTCCATTTTATCTGAGAGCGGGAAAAAGATTAAATCAGGAATATGCAGAGGTTAATCTTGTTTTAAAAGATGTTGCATATAAGCTGTTTCCATCTGAAAAAGAACATTATGATCATAATGTTATAAGTGTTAGGATACAGCCTGATGAAGGCATCGCAATAAGATTTCATTCAAAAATCCCAGGAACACTGAAGCTTTACCCTGTTAATATGGAATTTTGTCATAACTGTGAATTTGGTGCAAACACTCTTGCGTCTTATGAAAGACTTCTTTCTGATGTGTTAAAAGGGAGTAAAACATTATTCACAAGATGGGATTTTGTTGAGCATAGCTGGAAATTTATTGATCATTTATCAAAAATAATCAAAAAAAAGAAGATATTACATTATAAATCAGGAACTTCAGGTCCTAAAGAGGCTGAGATGTTGGTGAAAAAAGATAAAAAAGAATGGATTAAACTTGAAAGAAGGGTGGTATTATGAAAATAGGGTTTATTGGTCTTGGAAGAATGGGCTCAAACATGGTTTTGAATTTAATCTCAAAAAAACATAAAGTAGTTGTTTATAACAGATCACCACAGCCTGTGAAGCAAATGATAAAAAAAGGGGCAACAAGATCTTATAGCATTGAAGAGCTTATCTCAAAGCTTCCAAAACAGAAAATTGTCTGGATAATGGTTTTAGCAGGAAAGCCAGTTGATGTTATGATTTCAAAACTTGTTCCTTATCTTAAAAAAGGGGATATTATTATTGATGGTGGGAATTCGTTTTTTAAGGATTCTATAAGGAGATATAATAATCTTAAGAAAAAAGGGATTCATTTTCTGGATTGTGGAACATCTGGAGGTATGGAAGGTGCAAGATATGGTGCATGCATGATGGTTGGTGGTGAAAAAAGAATATTCAAAAAAACAGAAGCATTGTTCAGAGATATGAGCACTAAGAATGGATATAGTTACATGGGAAAATCTGGTGCAGGACATTTTGTCAAGATGGTTCATAATGGAATAGAATATGGAATGATGGGTGCTATTGCAGAGGGTGTTCAGGGAATAAACAAATATAAGAAAAAATTTAATATTGAGCTAAAAGAAGTATTAAAGGTATATGGACACGGAAGCATTGTGGAAAGCAGATTGGTGAGCTGGCTTGATAAAGGATATAATAGCCTAATGTTTAAATCTATTTCTGGAAAAGTTCCTCATGGGGAAACAGAGAATGAGATGCAGAAGCTTGAGAAGCTAGCAGATATGCCTGTTTTGCATCAGTCAAGGCTGATGAGAATAAAAACAAGAAAAAAACAGAGCTTTGCTGGCAAATTATTAGCAATTATGAGATATCAGTTTGGTGGTCATAAAGTAAATAATAAATAATTAAGTGGTTTGCATGATAATAAAAACATTTATAGGAAATCCTATCGAGACAAACACATATCTTGTTGTAGATGAAGCATCAAAAAAAGCAATGGTTATTGATCCTAGTGGAGAGACAATAGATGAGATTCTAAAGCAGGGCTTTAAGATAACATATATTGTAAACACACATGGTCATTGGGATCATATAACAGAAAACAGCAAGCTTAAAAAGTTGACAAATGCTAAAATACTTGTTCATGAAAAAGATGCTGATATGTTGGAAAATACAGAAAATCCGTACATGAAAGTTGAACCATCAAAAGCAGATGGTTTTTTTAAGGATAAATTGAAACTTGGAAACCTAACTTTTAAGATTATACACACTCCTGGCCATACAAAAGGATCTGTGTGTCTGTATGAGGAAAAAGAAAAGATAATATTCACAGGAGACATATTATTCAAGGGAGCACATGGAAGAACAGACTTTGATGGGGGGTCTGAACAAGATATTATAGAAAGCCTGAAAAGATTGAGAAAGCTGCCTGAAAATGTTATAGTCTACCCAGGTCACGGAGAAAAAACAACAATAAAAAAAGAAAAAAATTGGTTAGATTCTTATTCCTGAGCAACCAGGTCAAAGCTGTCTACAACAGCATTACTGTTGTAATCAAATATAACCAGCTTGTCAGCATATCTTACAACATAATTCCCTGCTTCTGCATTTGTGTAGATATTAGGGAATTGCTCTAAAAGCTGTGGCAAAACATCTGCAGTAACTATGCTTACTCTTGGTGTTTCTGTAGCATAAGACTCTAATCCAGGCTGTGATGTCAATTTAGTCAATAAATCAGCAGGCGCCTGTTGAGGCCTTAAGATGTTGACTAATGAGTCTGTTGCATAATCATAGATTACAGCCAGATCTGACCATTCAAGCAAATAATCACCTATGTTTGCAGAATTAAAGAATTCTTGAGAATTTTCCCTCATTGTCTCTAAAAACTGATCATCTATTCTTGTTATGGTTGGATCTGTTCCAACATGATCAGCCACTTCAGGATGAGCAAACAGTTTCTGCCCAAAGTCTGCAGGCAGTGCTTCTCTTGTCAAGAAATTTACAATAACATCTCCCTCATAATTATACACAAGAGTAAGGTCATCCCATTCAAACAGATAATCTCCATTTCTTGCAGTCTGAAAGAATGTTGCATTGTTTTCTTTTGCAGTGTTTAGGAATTGGTCATCAAGTTTTGTTATTACTGCTTCTCCAGCTCTATTCATATGATTAGCTGCTTCTTCATGGGCAAATAGCTTGTTAACCATTTCATCAGGTATTCTTTCCTGCTCAAAAAAGCTTATTATCTTATCCTTTTCTGAATCATATATAACTATCATACCTAAATATTCTAATAAATAATCCCCTTCACTAGCATTCTCATAGAAATTTAATTCATTGGCAACAAGCTGTTCAATGCTTGGCTGATCCAATCTTGTTATTCTTGGATACAATTCACTATAATTCGTCAACTCTTCATGCTTCTCAAGCTTTGAGAGCAGTGATTTGTAGATGTCCTTGCTTCCTGTCTCCCCTTTCGTAAAAGAGAATCCGCTTATTACTAATCCAACAAGGATTAATGCTGTCAAAACAAGATTTAACATTATTAAGTTTTTATTTTCATTGTTCATACTGATCCCCCCGAATTCATTGTTTGTTTATCTTATCTAATATTTAAATTTAACTATTTTATGGTAGTGTTTTATCTAAAAAAACTGCTTAGTAAAATTATTATTAATATTATCAGGAAAAATGCGCTTATAATTTTCCATATTATATGGCCACTCTTTTTGAAAGCTTTTCCAAGCACAAGCTGAAGCATTTTTCCTCCATCAAGAGGTCCCAAAGGAACAAGATTGAATAAACCAATACCAAGATTTAGTAAGAATAGCCAGTAAACCAATCCAGTTAACCATATGAAAACATCAGGAAGGAACATGAATTTTTGCTTAATATCTTGTTTTATCTGTTGATGTTGTCTTACATAAATGCCAAGATATGCCTTGGTTTTATTTTCTGGGTTTTCTGCAAGCTCAATTACATACTCATTCTTATCTGTTAATATTTTTACGCTCTCACCAGGATATTTTGTTGATAATATTCCACTGAAATTCGTTGTATAAATAACATCTATATCATCAATGCTCTTTATTATTTCATCCTCACCCAAACCAACATCTTTTGCAGGAAAACCATCTTCAACTCCTGTTACCTCTACACCATCAAACTCAACTATCTTGTCCAGTGCAGGAGCAATAACAGTGATTAATAAAACAAGCATAAGAACTCCTAAAATAATATTTGAAAAAGGGCCTGCAGCAAAAATAGACAATTGTTTCATTGTGCTGCTTTTTGCTATTTGTTTTTCATCAGGCTCAACAAATGCAGCAGGTATTATTGGGATAACAATCCCAAGAAAAGCAAAACCACTTGACTTTACTCTTAGATTATATGTTCTTGCCAATATTCCATGCGAAAACTCGTGCACAATTGCGATTATGAATATGGATATTAACCAGTAAAAGAATGGGACATAAAAAACACCTTTTGCTTCTATTGGAAGCACAATCCCAATTTGAGGCAATGTCTCTGGTCTGAAAATAAGACTATACATGTTCTTAAGCAGTTCCCATGATATTAATATCATCCCAAGAAAGCCAAAGAAAACTCCTGCATAACCAAAATATTTTAATGGTTTTCTGAACTTTTTTGCAGTCCAGTCCATCTTTTTTATTCCAAGCTTAGTTCTGTAAAGGATAAAATAAAGAATAGGAAACAATATCTTTTGTATCTCTACTTTTTTTCTTTTTTTATAGATAAATAGAATAAGACTAAGTAAAAACAAAAGAGTGAATATTGTTTGGATATCCATTTTTTACTTCTTCCTTACAGTTCTGAAAGATTTTGATCCACAGCTTCTGCAGGTTATTTTTTTAGCTAGAATCTTTGCATGAGAGGATCTTATCTTGCTCTTGCATCTTCTGCATACATAAACACCATGAAAAAATCTTGCTTCTGCTTCTGGAAATTTAGCCAACATAAACACCTTTATTCTTTTACCTGTTTCATTACTTTTTGATCAAGAACAGTCCAATAAAGAACATTACATCCTTCAACACACTGACCTTTTAATTCCTCAGCAATTTTGAGGTCAAATGTTTCATATGTTTCTGAATCCATCACATTTGCTGTATTCCCACTCATTGAAAGAACCTGTGCTGTTCTTTTGTCAACTATGGGAACCGCAATATTATCATGACCAGGCATCATAATAATCCTTTTTTTGCCGTCTATAATACCAACTGCACTCATTCTTATTTTTGCATGACCATGCTTTCCAGGCCTGCTCACTTGAATATCACTAACCCTACACGCTGCCCCCTCAATAACAATATAATTGCCCTTTGTAAGGCTTCCAATGCTCACAAGTTTTGTCTCACCCATTTTAAAAAACCCCGTAATTAGCTATTATCTTTCAGAGAACTGGTTTCATATATAAATATTTTGGATAATTGAGAAGGTCAGGTGTAACGCTCTAAATAATAGGAAGTCCCACCATGAATATTCATAGGATAAATAACAGCTTTTTCACCTTGTAAATTTTGTAATAATACACATTTACCTTCTATATCATCATTTTTTTTAATATTTCTTGGTATTTTATCACGTGGGGCCATATGTATATCAACAATCTTCTCATTTATAGCACTAAAACCATGTTCTTCTTCTGCTAATATAGTTATGTCAGAAAGTGCTTTGTCAAGGCTTGTTATACTGGGATCAGTTGTTTCAAGAGGTTCCCCATATCTATTGATAGTAATTTGTAACATCTCTATCAAAGAACAATAAAAATGAACTCATATATATTTTTTATTCTTAATGTGATAAATGGGGATTATCCAAGGATCTCCTTTTTCTTGAATATTCCTACCAGAAATATGCTTAATTCATACAGAAGAATAAGAGGTAGTGCGATCATAATTTGTGTCAATGGGTCAGGAGGGGTTATCAGTGCGGCAATTATAAAGATGAGAAGTATGAAATATTTTCTTTTCTCTCTCAATATTTTTGCATCCAGCAAATTAAGCTTGGAAAGCAACATGGTTATTACAGGAAGTTGGAATAACAGGCCAAAAACAAGACAGCTTGTAAATACAAACCCAATGAATTTACTTATACTCCAAAGATTCAATACCGATGCCTTAACTGCCAATTGTGAAAAAAATAGCACAGCAACATTTAGGAATAAAAAATAGGAAAAGATTATCCCAAAAACAAAAAGAAACAAACTAAACGGAAGAAAAATCAAAACAAGAGCTTTCTCTTTTCCCTTCATAGCTGGTTTAAGGAACATCAGAAGATGATAAAGCAAGAAAGGAAATACTAAGACAATTGCAGCAAACAGAGCAATGTTAAGTTTTGCAATAAAGAACTCAACAGGAGTTGTTACAATAAGTTCAATATCTTTTGTTATAAAATCAAGTCTTATCCTGTTCAATATAAATCCGCTGTAGATAAAGCCGAGAATAAAGAATGTGATTAAAAATATAATTACAGATATAATCCTTTTTCTTAGCTCTTTAAGATGATTTATTATTGTTGGCATCAGACTTATTTCTTTTTCAGGCCTTTCAACCCTTTCTTGTACTCATTTATGGAATTGCCGATTGATCTTGCCAACTCAGGAAGTTTTTTTGGTCCGAATATGATTAGAACTATTATCAATATTATTATTATCTCTGGTGCACCGATTGCCATAAATTCACCCCCATGACAAAAATATTGAACATAAGATAGTTTATATAATTTTCTATGTTTTTCCAAAAAACAGATACAGACCGCTTCCAAGATTTAATAAAGCTATAAAAAAAGCAGTGTATATTATTCCAAATAGTGGAATAAGCAACACACTCCCAATAATTGCGCCGACACACGCTCCAATAAGATCTATGCTGTAAAGAACTGCCATTGGGTTTTTTTCCTTCTTGACAAATGCTTTTATTGCAATCGGGAATTCTACCCCAACTATAAGGCCACAGATTACTGTTGTTAAAGGGAATATTATATTTGATGTAAAATTATTTGGGGTTTTTGCAAGATAAATGAACAGCAAAGGAAGAAGGAATGAATAAACCGCAAAAACAAAATCAAATTTTGCAAGTGTTCTGTTTGTAACTCTGGATTTCTTATTTCCTAGCAAAGCACCCAAAAACAATCCAAGCATAAATGATGTTATCAATAATCCAATCTTGTGGTAAACATAGCCATATATTATCTGAAACCCAAATATTATTATCATGGTTAACAGCATGCCTGAAAAACCAGTAACCAGTATTGTCAATGGAATCGGCTTTATCTTTATGAAATAAAGTGCCAGAGCCAGTATAAACAAAACAACAATGATAAGGATGTTGTAATTTATATTAAACATGCTGAGCCAGAAACCTAGGTAATAGAACTGCGATACAGGGTTAAAATCCCTATTAACTCTGTTAGAGGACTCTACTGCATTATAAAAATTATTTATTCTTGCGCTTTCCAGCTTTTCGCTTATGTAATATTCAATATATTTTGTCTCAATGCCCTTGTCTTTTATTTTCTGTATATAATCATAATCCAGTTTATTATCTGAAGCTATATAATAAGCTGTGTTGCCTGGTATTATCAGCACATTTTCAAACACATTTTTCAGTGTATTGTAAACAACTGAATTTAATGCAGTTACCTCTTTGCTAAGGAAATTCTCTCCTGCAGAAAGGCTTAATCCCACAATGCCGTTAGGTTTCATAGAATTTTTTAATTCTTTAAAGAACTCTATTGTGTAATACCTGTTCATAAGCAGAGAATCTGGGTCAGGAAAATCAAGAATAACAACATCATAATTGTTTTTTTTATATTTTATGAACAATCTTGCATCAATATTCTGAATATTTATCTTATTGCTTTCAAGATTTTTTGTATATTGCTTTCCAACATTGATGATATTCTGGTCCAGTTCAAGATAATCTATTTTATTTACATTATATTTTAAGATTTCTTTTGTTGTTCCTGCAACACCTCCTGAAACAAGCAGGATATTCTTTGGATTTTCATGCTGTAGCATTGCATAGTGGATTTTTTCTTCATTGCTGAATATATTGTCGCTTGAAAACAAGGGAAAAGAGTTCTGGTAGAAATTATACTGGTTGTTATGCTCTGTTACAACAATACTTCCATATATCGAGCTCCTCTCTAAGATAATGTTCTGGTCTGGATAAAGTATTTTAGTTGACAATTGCTGCGGATTTGAAAAAAGAATTATTCCAGTGATTAATATTAATAAAGCAGCATAAACAATCTTTTTTCTTGATAAAAATATAGCTGCAAGAAGATTAAGAATAACAACAAAAATCAGGCTTTGGAATGAATTCAGGAAATAGATAAGAATAAGGCTGAACAGAAAACCGCCTATCAGGCTTCCTACACTCTCTAGGATATACACCCTGTTGATTTGATGTGCCTTGTTTTTGCTTTTCTCTGAGAAAACATAAGAAAACAATGTTATCAGAAAACCCGAAACAACACAGAATGGAAGCAGCAAGATAAATGAATAAAAGAAAGAAGATAATAATCCAATCATTTCTCCTGGCAGAGATACCTGTGTTCTGATTATTCTTATCAGGAAAACAAGTATTGGTGCTATAATCGCCAATGCAGTGTGCAGATAAATAATCAGGTTTGTTTTATTTTTGATTTGTTTTGAGTATTTTCCAAGAAAAGATCCTACACCAGTAAGAAGAAGCCAGTTTCCAAGAATAATGCCAATTATCAATTCATTTCCATAAAAACCAGTGATCCCCTCTCTCAGCACAACAAGCTGTGTCAGGAGAACTGTAAATCCAAGCGCAAACACACTAAACTTCAGCTTCATTTTTTTAATGAATTATTCTATATTATTAAATATTACCATAAAATTTATTTAGGTAAATGATTTTTGGGTATTTATGAGGGGCAAGCTTAGGAAATTTATCGAGTCAAAATACTTTGTATTGCCAATTATGCTGATAGCCATAGCTATGTTTGGCATGTTTGTGCTGCATTCTAGGTATGGGCCAAATCTTTACCTGTTCACTTTCCACCCAATATATATTTTTTTGATACTTCTTGGGGTTGCATATGGGGTATTGCTTGCAATAGATTGGAAGTTTTTAAAAATTCCAAAGCATGTTATGAAAAAAAGATTGTGGGAGGGAATCTACTTTATTGTTTTTCTTCCTCTTGTCTTTTTTCCAGTGTTTAAATGTTATTTCAAGGTTCCTTTTGTGTTCTGCCATGTCTGCCCCAGAAAATGCATCTGGGGCTATCTAAGGCCCTTTACAGTGTCTGGTGTCATGCTGATGAATATTCAGAAGAGATTGTGGTGCTATAATATATGCCCGATAGGAATACTGCAGAAAAAGCAAGCCGAGTTTAAGAAAAAATCCTTTGTGCTGCCAAAATGGATCAAGGAAAGCATAAGGATAATTATTCTTGCTGCTTTGGTTGTTTCATATTTTGTCATAAGAAAGGCAAACATCGAGCATGTTTTTCAGGCACAGAATCTTTACACATACATGTTCAAGAATGTATTTTCAATAAGCCTTAGTGTGATGATTGTTTCAGGTATTATTTTATTGCTGTCATTTTTCGTTTACAGATTATGGTGCAGTTATATCTGCCCTATCGGAACATGCTCTGATTTGATATTAAAGCTTGAGAAGAGGTTAAAGGTGTTGTGATGAAGAAAAAAACATTTTTGGACAAGAATATAACAAGAAGAGAATTTGTGAAAAAATCAATCATAGTTGTTGGTGGAGTAAGCTTAGCTGTTTATGCAATAAAAAATAGCCTGTTTAAGGATGTAGATACAATATCAACTTTTACTTTTAGAAATGATGCTCCAGAAGAGCTTTGGAAATGGTCAAGAGAAGCTGATTTCTATTCAAAAAATGGAAAAGAGGTGCAGTGCAATCTGTGTCCAAGAGGATGCTTTCTTGGTCCAGCTGACAGGGGATATTGCAGAACAAGGATTAATAAGGATGGAAAACTTTACACGCTTTCATATGGAAACCCAACATCTGTGCATGTAGACCCTATTGAAAAAAAACCCTTGTTTCATTATCTTCCTGGCACAAAGGCGTTTTCAATTGCAACCAATGGTTGTAACCTTAGATGTTTGTACTGCCAAAACTGGGATATATCACAGAAAAAGCCAGAGGAAACAAAATTCTTTGACCTGCTTCCTGAAGCACTTGTGGAAGCGGTTGTTCAGGCGAAAGAAAAGGACCCAGCATTAAGTTCTGTTGCATATACTTACTCAGATCCCTTGGCATTTTATGAATACATGGTTGATTCTGCTAAGCTGTTGAGGAAACAAGGGATAAAAACAGTTGTTATTACAGCAGGATATTTTACTCCTGAATCAATGAAAGAACTAGCAAGAAATGTTGATGCAATAAAGATTGACCTGAAAGGATTTAATGAGGATTTTTACAGAGAAGTCACATCTGCTCATCTTGATGGTGTGCTTGAGGCAATTAAGATTGTTAATAAATCAGATGCATGGCTTGAAATCGTGAATCTTCTTGTTCCAACACTGAATGATGATATGGATGAGATGAGGGACATGTCCAGGTGGGTTGTTGATAATATAGGGAAAGATGTTCCAATTCATTTCTCAAGATTTCATCCTGATTATAAATTAAGGAATCTTCCAGCCACACCAATTAATTCCCTGAAAAAGGCAAGGGAAATAGCTATTGAAGAAGGGATTAATTATGCTTATATCGGCAATGTTCCGCATGATGATTATGAAAACACATACTGCCCAAAATGCAAATCAATAGCAATTGAAAGAATCGGCTATATTATTAAGCAGAATAACATTGTTGATGGCAAATGTTCTGAATGCGGTGAGAGAATAGCGGGTGTTTGGAAGTTATAAAGTCGGCAGGGACGGGATTTTCGCCCGTGTCAGCTTCGAACCCGCGTAGCATGCGGGTACATGCTAACTGGAGCTTAAGTCCAGCGTCTTAAACCAGACTCGACCACCCTGCCATGGAAAGATTTATATATCTTTAAATTAATTTAATTAATGTGCGGGTACATGCATCGACCACTCTGTTTCTTATTATTTTATTCTTAATATGTGTTTACTAAGAAAAATCGGAAGGTTTTCAGGAACCACAAAGATTTTTAAATAAACATAAGCTCTTATCTATAAAAGTGGTGAATTCTGTATTTTGAAAAATGATTAGTCAAGAACAGGTAATGAATGAATTAGATGAATTGGGTTTGCTAGAAATTGTTATTAAAGATAGTTTTGAAACTGAAGAATTTGATGGCACATTTAAAACATTAACAATACCTATGATAAAAATACCTTCCCTGGCAGCATTTAATGATCAAGTAGATACATACGATTCAAGAAGAAAAAAAGTTATTTCATATAATAATGCTATACTGAAAACAGGGCAACACGATAAAGGTGTGAAAGGAGAATATTCTGATGCAATTTATTCTTCTTCTAAAGGATACCCTGTTGTAAAACCTGTTATAATAATTCAATCAGCCGAAGATCAGGAATATTTCTTAGTTGAACCAAAAGGAGAGGATCTGCATCAATATCTTCCAGATTGGATCCTGTCTGATATAAAAGGGGATGAGAAGATATTGGCTATTTTTAGTGCCTTAGGAAAGTTTTTTAGGGTATTGGAGGATAACAATGCAGAATATTGCCACAATGCTGCAGGATATAGCTACGGAAAAAAATTTGAGCATATGATAGGTTTTAGACGAAAGAGTGATTATGAAATCTTAATAATTGATAATGCTTGTTTTGATGATTTAGAATCCAATAAATTCATGTCAGACTTGTTGAATGATATAAACAGGTTCTCATCTAAGTTTCCAGAACCTATTTCAGTATTTAAAAAAGAGTTTGAAAATGGCTATGGGAAAAATATTGATGAATATCTTAAAATCGAAAACCAAACATCAAAATCCAAAGCCAAACGCTTTCTTAATCTTATTTTTGGTGACTAGTTTTTTTAATTCTCTTTCTAATAGTTCAGAAGCAGGATATGATTTTTCATCAGTTCTGAATTTTTTTGAATGGTGCAATGATCTTCCTTTGTTGTGCGTGAACTTGTGTTTTTTGTGCAGCATCTCATGATACATTACATAATCCAATAATTCATCCTTATTTTCTAGTATTTTGCTGATAGTTATTGTGTCTGAGCCATATTCATAGCTTCCTAGCTTGTTTATTGATTTTGCCCATGTTAAGTTAGGTCTGTCCATCAAGCCGTAGAAATACTCATCATTCAATCTGTCAAATGATTCTTGTAACATTGGATCTGTTAAGTATTTAGGAGCAGCAATATGAACATTTTTCAGGAATATATTGTATAAGTCAATGTTTGTTGTTGTTTTCTTTGTTTTGAATATTTTTGCCATCAAGCTTTGGATTAATCCAATTCTTATCTCTCTTCCAATTTCTTTCCATTTCTTACTTAAACCAAATTCCAGATAATTTCCTCTATATCTGACATTTGCATTGTAATCATTGAATTTATTAGAATACTTTATTTTAGCATCATACTCAAACTCTTTCTCAGGAAATAATCCATTGTATGCTTCGCTTACCAGACTCATGAAAATAAAGAGAGGAGAATTATTTATATAGTTTGTTGTTGTGGTTTATCTCTTGTTGGGTGTATTGCTTTATCAAGAATATATAACAAATCTTGATCTTTATTTCCTGATAGCTTAAAATAAAAGATTTCTTGTAAATCTTGGTGACTAAATATATAATGTCCCTCAACAGGAAAATCAAAATTTTTTATAAAACCTACCTCAACAAGTTGCTCTTCACTATGCTTTTCAATTTTTAGAACTTTTAAATCAATTGGTCCTTTATTGTAATTCATTTTTTATCATCTCTGTTTACACTTCATACCTTAGAATAGCAGCTACTTTGCCCATTTCTTTTAACTGAACACCTTCTCTTGTTTCTGTTGAGATTAGGGTTATCTCACTCCCAAGCTTGTCTGCTTCTTCCTCAAACTTTTCAATTATCTTTTCATCTACTTCTTCTGATAATAAAACTGTTTCAACTGCTCCCATCTGGAGATTTTTAAAAACCTCTTTTTCACCATAAGAAACAGATTTTGGTTTTGTGGCAAGCAACCCAAAGAACTTGTTCATTATTTTTTTCTCACCAGCTATTTCTTCTTTTGCAAGAACATCCTCTGCTTTTTCAACTAATTCCTGCAATCCGAATTCATCTGTGTATGTTATATCTTTTATTGAGATTATTTTCTTTTTGAGATCATTTGTTATAAAATTGCCATCTACAAAATCATATTTTGTTGGACCTGGTCCACCCACAATTATTCCTTTAAGATTCTGTTTTATGTCAAAGAACTGCTCTTTCATTATCATACCAATCTTGATGTAAAAATCTTTTGCAGCACCTTCTCTTATTCTTTCAAAACGTTGTGCAGACTGACCACCTGCTTTTGTTTTCCCAGGCACATTTGATTTTGTTCTTGCTAATGTAACAATTGTTTTTCCTTTTAGCATTCCAAATGTCCCTTCTCTTCTGTCCATTACAACAAGCCCGTAAACCTCTTTTGTCTCAAGCATGTCCTCCAGAATGTCAAGCACAAACATCTTGTCACATCTGTATATTCTTGTCTTTAAAGGAATTGGTGGTTCAATGCTCCAGACTTTTAAATTCTGCTGGCCCTCTTTTTCAGCAACATTGCCTGCAAATGCAGCCAGTCCGTTTTCAGGAGTTTTTGGGAATATCCTCAAATGCTGTATCATTCTTTCCAATGCTGCTATAACATTTTTTTTTGTAGAAGCAGATTTGATGTTTGATGCAGTTCCCTGCTCCTGGCTAAGATGATTTATTACCTTGTTCATATCATAATCTTTTGGAATATACACAGTGACAAGCTCTGTATGGCGCCCTCTATGTAAACCTAATTCCTTTATGAATTTCTTCAGTTCAAATTTTTGTAGAGTTGTTAATACCATAGTATATAACCAGTGAAATGGGCTTTATAAATATTGCCCTTAGAAATCAATTGTCTTTGAAATCCATCTGTATTTTTCCTATAACAACACCAGAATCCTTTGTGTTGGATTTGCAAACAGATTTCTTGTTAAAAAAATAAACTCTTTGATTTATAGGCATGTTGAATTTGTCTAATCCCAATGTTGATACAAGATCATTAATTATGTTGTCTCTCATGAATCTGTAATGTTCATGCATCACAATATCAACATCAACGTCCTCTCCGAATCTTACTGTTATAAAATTCTGAATCTCATCTGTTAATGAGAAATACCATTTTTCAACATCATATTCCTTGTAAGCTCTTTTAATATTTATATCCAGTTTTTTTCCAGAAAGCTTTTTTAATGTCCTTATTTCGCTGGAAGTAAGATCAGATTCTTTTGTAAGAGAATTTATCATTCTTTTGGCTTCTTTTTTGGAACTTGTGTTGTATTCCTCAACAAAATTTACCTTTCTGTTGTTGAAATAAGTTTTATATATATGCCAAGAATTCTCATTAAGACGCGCCTCAATTCTCACCCTGAGACCTCTTTTGTTTTTTTCATAGCTTATTATGTCGTTGCTATCAGAAAGTTTTTTCCACATTCTAAAAACTGTTTTTTGCTCAAGATATTTAAAGCTTTGGGATTTTTAATTCTTTACCGAGGATGTAAGAACTCTCATTAAATCTGTAATGACATCCTAATTCTCCTTCAATCTTAAATCCTGCTTTTTTGTATAATTTTATTGTGTTTGCTTCCTTCTGTGTAACAAGGAGTTCTATCTTTGCGCTTTTGAATTTTTTTTCTTTTATCATGTTATTTATCTTTTGGATTCCTGCCTCAAGAAGTTTTGTTGCAACGCCAATTCTTCTGAACTTTGTTTCAACAGCAATATGGTTGAATCTCCATCTTGAATGCTTTCCTTTGATATCAACTTCTTTGCATTTTAGAAGCATTCCGCCAACTATATCTCTATTATTTTTTGCAACTATAAAACCACCACCTTTACAATGCTTTTTGTGGTTGTCAAGAAGATAATCCTCTACTCTGAAAGCTGACTTCTGAAATATGTTATGTTTTTTGAAGGACTTTTTGTAGATCTTTGTTAGAGATCTTAGATCATCTCTTGTAGAATCTCTTATTATTATGTCACCCTTTTTGGTCTTTAGATGGAAATATTCTTTCATACAGTCCCCCATCTACACAAATCTACTAATCTTATTTATTATTTTCGAAAACTTTTGTTTTATTCAATTTTTAGCAACTCAGCAATCCTGTCTCTGTTGAAACCAACTATGATTTCTCCATCAATGTCAATTACAGGAACACCCATCTGTCCAGATTTCTCAAGCATTTCATTTCTTGCTTCAGCATCTTCGCCGACATTCTTGTCTTCGAACTTTATATTATGCTCTTTAAGAAAATCCTTTGCCTTATGACACCAAGGGCATACAGTTGTTGAGTACACAGTTACTTTTGACATATTAACCACCTCAGAATATGATATATATATATGTGAAAAATTGGCTATTTATATATTTTATTATATGTTCTTTGCATAAGCAAGGAATCTTCGTCAATAACAGGGCTTTCACATGTAACAACCCCTTTTATCTTGTAATCCTTGAATGCCTTCATTAAATCCTTATAATTCATATCAGAATCATCAAGAATAAGATGTCTTCTTTCACCTTTTTCAGTGTATTCTATTCCTGAAACATGGATGTGCATATTGTTTAAGCCTTCTTTTCCAAGTGATTTTTCAATACTTTCTAGTATTTCGCTGAACTCCTCATATGTGTTGTATTTTCCTGTTTTGGCATGTTGATGAGCAAAGTCAACACATGGCATTACATTCTCAATCTCTTGGCTTAGCTTTAGAATCTCTTCTATTGTTCCAAATTGTGAGAATTTTCCTGTCACTTCTGGCCTTATCCAGATGTTGTTCCCTTCATCTATAAGTTTTTTTGAGATCTCTTTTATTCGTTTTCTAATGTTTTCAAACACTTTTTTTGGATCCATCTTTAGATAAAAACCTGCATGAAAAGTCACGCTGTACCCTCCACAAAGATTTGCTATTTTTGCAGAATTTAGGATTCTATGCATGCTGGCATATATTTTTGGTTTTTCAATCGCGTTTAAGTTAATAAAATAAGGAGCATGACATGTTAACACAACATCATTTGCTTTTGCTGTTTTCTTTATCTCAGGAGCAGCATCCTCTGATATGTTCACGCTTCTAACAAACTCAAGTTCCATTGATTCCAATCCGAGTTTTCTGACATACTTAATACCATTAATAGTGTTTCTATTAGGTGTGTCATAAGGAATCCCAGCAGTGCCAAATCTTAATCTGTCCATTATTGTTTAGAAATATAAATATTATAAAAAATTTGTTTTAATTACTTTTCTAATATATTTTTTTATGTGTATAAATATCATTTTTATAAGTTATTCTATTTTTCCCTTTTCTGTTCCATTTGTCGCAGATATCTGGATGTTTAAATAATTCATCAATCATTTTTTTATAGGAATAAAATCTCTGATTTTTCCTCTCATCCCTTGTATTTCTTTCTCTACTTCTTGCTCCTGTATATATATTGAATAAAAAAGTGTCATCCCAATTACCACCAGAATTCCCCTTCATTTTCAGAAGATACAATTTTTCTTCAGTATCAACATATACTTCTTCTGTTTTTCCAATTTTTATTTCCTCAGTCACTGTTGTATATCCCATCAGAATACTATACAAATAAGTCTTGTCAAATACATGTTCAACAACAGGATTATTTCTTTTTTGAGCTGCAATATTTTTTACTCTTTTTTGCAATAAAGAGTATTTTCTGTATTCTTCTCTAATAAAATTATAAATATCTTTTTTGTTGTCTTCATCCACATTGAATCTAATAAAATCTTCCTGCATCACTTCAATTGATTTTTCAACAATATTATCTATTTTCATTGCAAAGAAGCTAGTAATAATGATTATTTAAGAATCTTTCTTTTTTATTAACTGAATAGTAGTAGTTTAGAAAATATTCTTAATCTTTTATCTTCTCAATTTTGATTACAGAAACAGGGCATACATCTGCTGATTCAACAGCAGCTTTTTCATCCTTTGCATCAATTATTCTTGTGAAAATGCCGTCTTTTTCTTCGCTTTCTAACAGATCAGCTTTACCATCATCATTCATCTCAAACAAGTCAGGAGCAACAGCAGCGCAGGCAGCAGCTCCAATGCAAGCCTCTCTGTCATATGTTATTTTGAACTTTGCCATTTTGAATTGGATAAATAACTCATTTAAATTTCTTTTGTTTAATAATCAAACAAACTAGCTTGCTTTCCACCAGCTAGAATATCATCTAATTTCTTGTTGAAGAATACTAACACAGAATCAGCAATTGGTCTTATCTGTTTGTTTATATAATGTTCATAATCAATTGAGTGTTTTCTTAATTGAATCGGCTCTGGCCCATTTGCTGTCATAACATACTCAATTAAGTTAGATCCTAGCATGTTGTTGCCTTCAAGAATTCTTGCAGCCTTGACATGAGGAGGAGTTGTTTTTACATAATCAGCTGCAGCTTTTCTGAGTGCTTTTTTGTAGATAAGTAAATCATCTAATTCCCCTTTTTTCAGTTTTGTTATGAATTCTTTTACATATTTCTCAATAGGTTGCTCACTAAAAATAAGATTAATCAATTTTAATTGAAACTGCTTGCTCAACTCTGTCCAGTCTCTTCTCACAAATTCCATTCCTGTGAATTCCATCTTTGTCTCTAATTTATTGGCTTCTTTGAATTCCCTTATTCCTACATATCTTTTTTTTGCGCCTGATGTCCCGCCTCTTACAAAAGGCATTAGAAAATTCTTATATACTTTTTCAAACTCAAGATCCAAGAAATTATTTAACCTATATTTTTCTTTTATCTCCTTCTTATAATATTTGTTTATGTAATCCTGAATCTCTAATCCTATTTTTTCAGCTTTTTCATAGCTGTCTACATCAAGATTTATGAACACACTATCAGTATCACCATAAATTACATCATATCCTTTTTTCTTTACCAGCTCTGCAGTTGATTTTGTGAAGAACTGAGCGAATGTTGTTATTGAATTGGCCATATCAAATGAATAAAATCTACACATTGGGTTGGCAAGCACTCCAAAAAATGAATTCATAAGAATTTTTATAGCATAGCTTGCCTGCTCATTGTTTTCTTTTTTTGCGTTGTCTCTCTGCTTCCACAATCTATGGATAATTGTTGGCAATATTCCATTCTCTCTCTTGAATTGTGCACCGTTTGGAGCTATTATATTATCTGTGCCTTTTTTTTGCACTGGAACAAACATCAATGGATCAATATTGAATGTTTTTATTATGCTTGGATACAGACTTTTGAAGTCACATACAATTACATATTTGTAGATTCCTGGCTTGGATGTCATTACATAGCCACCTGTTATCCTTTTCCTTACATTTTGTTTTGAGGAATAAGCAACAATCCCTCTTTTTTTCAGTTCTCTTAAATATAATGAGTCAAGACTTGCAATAGAAGCACCAACTCTGTCAAGAGGCATGCCTGTTAGCAATGATCTCTGGATTGTTAATTCTATTAATTTGGTTTTTTCCAGAATATTGTATACAAGCTCAGAATCTTTTAAGTTATAATCAACCAATTTTTGAGGATTGTTTTTGTATAATCCCTCAATTTCATCTCCTTTGTTTTTCTCTCCTATTAATTTTTTCTCTCCAAGATAAACCTGTGCTGCTGTGTCTAATTTGTAATTTTCAAGCTTGTAGAAATTGCCTTTTAGTAGATTTATGCCATCAAGAACAACTCTTCCAGAAATATCTGCTTTTGAATCTCTGAAAAAATCAGATTCGATTCTTAATTTAGAGTTCCATTCTGTTCTTCCTAATTTAAATGGGATGTTGTATTTTAAAAATTTGTCTCTCAAAATTTTTAAATCAAAATCAATAACATTCCAACCAGTTATTATGTCTGGATCTATCTCTTTTACAAATTCGCTGAATTTTTTTACTGCTTCTTCTTCATTGTCAACCGATATTGTGTTTTTTAGGTTTTCGCCTTTTTTTGCAATCACAACTTTTTTGAAATCATCTGTATAAAATGAGATTGAATATAATTGGTCTGCTTTTTTATCTGTTTCAATATCAAATGAAAGAATTTTCAGCTTTGGTTTGAAATAAGCTGGTTTTAGTTTTGCGTTTGTGTAAACCCTGTCAACTCTTTCTCCTTTTTCATAATCTCCTTCAATATCAACACTTCCTTGTATTCCATTGTCAAACATGTATCTGTAAGCAAATCTTATATCAGCTTCATAGCACTCAATCTCTTCATTTATTAGCTCATCCCTTATTCTCATTAATTCAGAAGTTGTGTCCAATGTTATTTTTATTAATTTGTTGGCTTTGAAATCCTTGAAATCACCTTTCTCTACATCAAGATTTTCCAGTATTTCCTTGGCTTTGGTTTTGTCTGATTCTTTTATGTAAAAATAAGGTCTGAAATCCTGCTTTAGCAAAAATGATTTATTGTTTTCCAATCTTCCAAACAGATAAACAACAGACTTTCCATTTTCAGTCTGGTAAGTTGGATGAATTATGAATCCTTTCATGATTTGCTAAAAGAATAGATGCTATTTAAAATTATCTTCTTTGCAAATACTTTGCTGCTTCTAATAATGCTGTTGCGCCATGACCTGCTGCAATCACAAATTGATATTCTTGTAAATCAGTGCAGTCTCCTGCTGCAAATGCTCCTGCTTTTGATGCTTTACAATGCTTGTCAACTTTTATATGGCCTGAATCATCTGTTTTTAGAAATCCTTTTAGAACCTCACTGTTAGGAATTCTGCCGATCTCAACAACAATCCCCTGCACTTTGAGATCTTTTATTTCATTGTTATGCTTGTATTTCAAACCAGTTAGCATGCCTTCTCCATATATCTCAACTGTTTCTGCGTTATTTATTACCATTACTTTTCTTTTAGTTATTCTTTCCATTAATACTTGGTTTGCTATTAATTCTTTTTTTATGTTTAATATGTAAATCTTTTTTGCGATCCTCATCATGAAATCAGCTGCTTCCAGAGCTGCGTTTCCACCTCCAATAATTGCCACATCTTGATTTGAGAACAATGGGCCATCGCAAACAGCACAGTATGTTAAACCCTTTCTTGCAAACTCATCCTCTCCTTTTATTCCTAATTTTCTTGCTCTTGCTCCTGTTGCTATTATCAATGTTTTTGATTCATGAACACTTTTGTTTGTTTTTATTTTGAAGAAACTTTTATCTTTGTCTATTTTTTCAACATTTTCATACTGGATTTTTATGTTGTTGTATTCAAGCTGCTCTTTTAGATTTTTATCCATTTGTAGCATATCAGTGTGCTTGAATCCAGGATAATTTTCAATATCTCCCATAACATTTAACTGGCCGCCGAAATCAGAGCTAATCAATAAAAAATCCATTCTTTTTCTTGCTGCGTAAATTGCTGCTGTTATCCCTGCAATACCTGCTCCTATTATTATTGTTTCATGAACATGGCATCCTCTTTTTTGGAATATTTCAAGAATTTCTAGAATCTCTTTTTTGGAATGTGATTTTGAGATGCTGTTTGCTAACTTTTCCTCTTTTATTATATCTCTGATCCAATTTGCGAAATCATTTTTTTCTTGATTGACATGATGATTAAAAGAATTATAACTCATGGATTTTAACTCTTTGATTAGGCCAGAGATATCTTTCAGCACTTTTCCATCTTTTGTGTAGAACTCCATTTTCACCCCTTTTGTTTTTCATATATTCTTTCTATAATATAAATGTTATGAAAAAATTTATTAATCTTTTAGACATTTAGTTGATTATGGATCCTATTCAAACAATAATGCTTGGTGTTCTTGTATTAGTGTTTTTGGTTATTGGATTTCTTTTAGGCAAATGGATTGTTAATATGCAATGGCTTGAGAAGATACCAGAAATAAGAGCAGATGCAGTCAAAAGATCAAGAGCAGTTTTAGGAGGACAGTTTTCAGAGCAGTTAGCTCCTTATCTTCCTGATTTTAATTATTCACCAACAGAAGCCAGATTTATAGGCAAACCAATTGATTTTATTATTTTTAAAGGCATGGATGAAAAGGATATCAAGGAAGTTGTGTTTGTTGAGGTCAAGAGCGGGAAATCAGGATTATCAACACATGAAAGAAAGCTAAGAGACGTTATAAAAGACAAAAAAGTTGTTTGGGAGGAATACAGAATCCCAGAGGATTTAACAAAGAAGAAATAATTACTTAGTTCTATTCTTTCCACCAGTTTTATATGGTGTGAATCTTCCTTTTTCTTTTTGAGAAGTTCTTTGATCTGGTGTTGTTTCCAGCTCATTTCTTTCATCATATCCACATCTGTGGCACAGAATAGCCTTAACACTAAGATATTCTAATTCTTCAATATCATTTGAACCGCATTGTGGACATCCTGAAAAACCACCTTGTGATTTTTGGGACACAAAGAAATTTTCTGAATTTTTTGAGTGTTTCATTTTAATATTTGATGTATTTTATCTAGAAAGTCTTCAAAGGATATATATCTTACCCCTTTCATGCCTAATTTCTCACTTTCCTTTACATTATCCTCTCTGTCATCAGTAAAAACACACTCTTTTGGCTTTATTCCTGTGCCTTTTAATAGTTTAAGGTAAAACTCTGGATCAGGTTTTTTCATCTTTTCTTTATATGATAAAAATATCTTGTCAAATATATTATGATAATCTGCTTCTTTTTTCATATGCTCATGAAATGGAGGATTGTTGTTTGACAAAACAAACATCTTGTATTTTTGTTTATGTTTTTTTATATACTCTAATAATTCTTTGTTTGATCTTGTGTATTTCAAAAAAAA
>JABMPP010000103.1 GCA_013202955.1 Candidatus Woesearchaeota archaeon
AAAAAGAGAAACAGACACAATGGACACATTTTTTGATTCAAGCTGGTATTTCTTGAGATATTGTGATAATAAAAACCCAAAAGAACCATTTAAAAAATCAAAAGTAGCTTACTGGGCTCCTGTTGACCAATATATAGGGGGGGCAGAACATGCATGTATGCATTTGATTTATGCAAGATTCTTCACCAAGGCATTAAGAGATTTAGGATTTCTAAAATTTGATGAACCTTTCAAAAGATTGTTTAACCAAGGAATGCTTCATGGTGAGGATGGTCATGTTATGTCAAAATCACGAGGAAATGTTGTTTTGCCTGAAATTGTGTCAGAAAAATATGGGATTGACACTGCAAGATTCTTTCTGACATCTATAGCTTCACCAGATAAGGATTTAGAATGGAGTGATAAAGGAATAGAAGGAAGTCTGAAATTCATCAAAAAAGTGTTTAATTATGTTGAGAATGTTAAAACAGGAAAAACAAGCTCAAAAACAGAGAGTAAGTTAAATAAAACAATCAAAGGAGTTACAAAGGATATTGAGGAGTTCAGATATAATCTTGCTATTATAAAAATTAGAACATTGTTTGACTCATTTGAGAAAGGTGTTTCAAAAACCACATTAGAGAGTTTTCTAAAACTATTGCATCCCTTTTGTCCACATATAACTGAGGAACTCTGGGAGAAAATTGGTAATAAAGATTTTCTTTCTTTATCAAAATGGCCTTCATATGATAAAAGCAAAATAAATGAAAAGGCAGAGGCAAGCGAAGAGATTTTATTTGGGACAATTAAAGATATAAGAAATGTGCTTGAGTTAACCAAATTAAAAAAACCAGAACAAATCACTCTTTTTGTGTCATCTAGCTGGAAATATGGGTTTTTCTCAAAATTGAAAAAAGAGATTGAAAAAACTAGAGATATAGGACAATTAATTAAAAAAACAATGATTAAAGAGCATGGTAAGGAGATAGCAGCTTTAGTTCCAAAAATCTTTAAAGACCCATCAAAAATCCCATTAATAATTTTAGATCAAAAAACAGAGATTAATGCACTCAAAGAGGGTATTAATGCAGTAAAAAAAGAATTTAATGCTAAGAATATTGAGATTCTTAAAGCAGAAGGTAGTTCTGAACAAAAGGCAAAACAAGCATTGCCTGGAAAACCAGCCATCTTAATAAAATGAATAAAATAAAGAATGTTCTGCTAGTTTATATGAAACCTTCTTCTGAAAAAGAGAGACAAAGCTTCTCCAACATAAAAAAGATTTTAGAGAAACTAAAAATAAATTTTAAGGAATGTGAAAGATCCAAACAAACTAAAAAACATTTTAAAAACAAAGATCTTGTTGTTGTGGTTGGTGGAGATGGAACATTTCTAAGAACATCACATTTTATTGAAGATAAAACACCTGTTTTGGGTGTAAACTCAAATCCTGAAAAAAAGGAAGGGTTTTTTATGTGCTGTAATAAAAACAATTTTGAAAAAAAACTTGATTCTTTTCTGAAAAACAAATCAAAGAAGATAAAACTTTCTAGATTAGAAGCCAAAATTAACAACAAGAGAATTGATCTTGCATTGAATGAATTGTTTGTTGGTCCTATAAAACCATACAAAGTCAGTTTTTATGATTTGAAACTGGGAAAAAAACAAGAACACCAGAAATCTTCAGGAATAATAATTGGAACAGCTTCAGGTTCTAATGCCTGGCTAAAATCTGCAGGAGGAAGAAGACTCTTTCTTAGCTCAAGAAAATTCCAGTTTGTTGTTAGAGAGCCATATTCCAGAAAATTAACAAACATAAAACTGAAGAAAAAGGTTCTTTCTCCAAAAACAACACTTGAGATAACATCAAAAAAAGATGATAACATAGTTGTTGTGGATTCATTAAGCCCTGAATATAAATTTAAAAAAGAAAGTATTTTGAGAATAAATGTTTCTGATAAATTATTGAATGTTATAAAATAAGTGGGTAAGCACACCTAAAAGTGGAAACAAAATAAACACATTGGCTTACCTTAGCTCTTCCTCATTTCCGCTACCCTATAAGCATTATTTCAAACAGTTAGAGCTGCTTTGTTCCCAATCTGACTCGATTCCCATAGGAAACAATCCTACAGGACAGAATCTCATTGTAGGAGCCAAGACCAACAGATTTACTCTGGTTCGCCTTTTAAGCTTCAATTCCACCGTAAAGCCGGTTTGTGGTAACAGGAGACGGCTGACTTCCCAACCTAGCTTACCCACACATGAAAAACACATAGTGATTTTTAAAGTTAACTGAATTTTCGAAAAATTTATAAGTTCTTGTTAATATTATATAATTTGGGGGCAAAGATGGAATCAAAAATAATATTTCTAGGTACAGGTGGAGATAGTATAATAGTTGGTAAACAAATAAGAGCATCAGGAGGAATAATTCTGCAGGTCGATGACAATCAATTCCATATAGATCCAGGACCAGGCTCATTGTTACAGGCAAAGAATTTTGGTGTTAATCTGAGAAACAATACAGCAGTATTTGCTACACATAATCATGTTAATCATTGTAATGATATAAATGCAGTAATTGATGCTATGACTTATGGTGGAATGGACAGAAAAGGGGTTGCAGTATGCAACAAAATTGTGTGCAATGGCAATGATGATTACACCCCCACATTATCAAAATTTCACAGAAACTGTGTTGAAAAAACAATTGTTCTGGAACAAGGCCAAAGATTAGGGATAAATGATGTTGAGATAAGAGCGCTTTCTGCTGTTCACTCAGAACCCCACACAATAGGTCTAAAGTTTTTTACATCAAAATTCACATTAACATATACTTCTGACACTGGTTATGATAAAACTTTAGCACATGAATACAAAGATAGTGACATAATAATATTTAATCTTCAATTTCCAGGAAATATGGGAAAAACACATTATCTGTGCACAGAGGATGTTATAAAAATCCTTAAAGATGTTAAGCCAAAATTAGTTATTATCCAACATTTTGGAGTCAAGATGATGAATGAGGATCCTTTAAATGAAGCAAGGGAAATACAAAAAGCCACAAAAATCCAGACAATAGCAGCAACAGATGGTATGGTTATAAATCCTAGTTCTTATGCTGGTATGAGGAAAAAGAACCTAAAACAGTATTGAATTCAGTAATAATATCAGCACATATCCTAAAAAGCATCCAATACTGATAAAAGGCATAGCTGGATAAAATTTATCTTTTTTACTTTTTATAAGAAGCCAGAAAAGAGCGATTGTTGAAGTAACCACAACAATAAAGCTCTCAAAAAATGCTATGTTTCTTGCTACTCCTGAATCTATCAATGTTTTTAGAGTAACTCCAGCAAATATCAACGGAAAACCAATATCCCCCCCACCTAATATGGCATTTTTTACTTTTACAAGTTTTCCTTCTTTCTCTGTTGTTTTTTCCTTTTCTTCCTTTTTATAAGGTATAAATAATCCAGAAAACAGTTTTGTGGATGTCTGGAATTCAGCTAATTTTACCATGTGTTTGCTTTTCCATACAGCATAAAAATCATAGATTGATATAAAAAAAAGCAGCATGAATACAGAAAACATATTTATCATTGGCACAAATATGGCAGCTAATCCCCCATATATCAAAACCTCTGTGAAATTATGAACATAAACATTTGGCCTGTATATTTTTGCAATAGCAAGCACAAAAGCAAGACTTAATGCAAATATCTCATTGATAAAAGCAGCTAATGCGATTGTAAGTGTTATTAAAACTGAAAGAAAAAACCAAAACTTCCATAACCTCATCTTTCTATATTTTATTAACAACAACAACAATCCTGTTCCAATAAGAACCGCTATCATTATATAAATAAAAGATGTGCTTTCATCTACCTCAGGTCTTTCAATATTAAATGGAAGTCCAGTAAAAGTTGTTTCTCCACTCTCTTGTGTTTTTTGAGAATCTATATATGTATTTATTATAACCAATCCAATAATCTGGGCAAACAAGAATATAAAAATAAGAATAAGTGTTATCTTAAATGTATGTTTCATTTATATCTCAGAATAATAGAATTATATAAATTATTTGTTTTCTTCCAGAATATTTTTAATGATCTTTTCCACTTGGTCAATTGTTACATATCTTGTTGGATCAATAAATTCTATATATTTTTCAAGAACTTTTACTCTGTCTTTTTTTGCAAAGCTCCCTAAATCAACAACAACCTGTTTTATTTTGTTCTTGATAAGCTCAACATCTCTCTTT
>JABMPP010000104.1 GCA_013202955.1 Candidatus Woesearchaeota archaeon
ACTTAAGCTTCAATCAAATCTCAAAAATTCTAAAAAGAAGCTACAGAGCTGTTTGGGGTTCATATCAATCCTCATTAAACAAATTCCCACAGATCTTGGTAATAGAAAAAACACCCTATTTCATACCAACATCAATTTTTAATAAATCTTCACTCTTAAAAATAACCTGCACTTTCCTAAAACAAAGCTACAGCCTAAACTATAAGCAGATAGCTGACATAATGAAAAGAGATCAGAGAACAATTTGGGTTGTTATAAACAGAAAATGAGAAACACAATAATAACAATAACAATATTGGTGATGATTTACCTAGTCACTGGAATAGGTCTAAACTGCACCATAACAACCCCCGAAGCCTGCACAAACACTTCTGTCCTTTACTTAAAGAATGATTCTGGAGGATATAGAAATGCGCATGCGCAAAACACATCAGCAGCAACCTACCCTTATGTTGTTTGCTGCAACACAACAACAGGCTCAAACATATCAACAAGCTGTGAAGACGATGATTTTTTAAGGCTTAGTAATGAAACAAACGCGCATGTGCAGCTAACAAACTACTCTAGTTATGATGTTGTCGCATGCATGTCAGCAAGCACTGGAAAAATAACCTGCACAAACTCCATGGATTCTTGCCAGGCTGATTATGAATGCCTGGCATCAATAGCATCGTCAGAAAACTCCAACCAAACAAATGCTCATGTTGGGGATTGTGATCAATATAAAAGAAAGATCTGCTGCAACCTAAACAACAGGCCAAACAGACCAGAGCTGATAAGTCCGGAGCACAATAGCTCAATAACAAACAGAACGCCAACTTTTGTGTGGAATGGAACTGATCCTGACAATGACACCCTAACTTTTAATTTATATATAGAATGCAAACCTTCATGCTCAGTAGACAACAGGCAATACTTAAACATAAATCAAACTAACTACACAATTCCTATTGATCTTGGTTATTTTTGGGATGATAATTATTATTATGAATGGTATGTTGGGGCTTATGATAATATTTCTTACAGTGAGAACAGCACCACTTTTAATTTTACACTTCAGTCTGCTGTGATATTGACATTAATCAACTCTTCTATTGATTTTGGAAACATGAGTATGGGTGAAAAAAAGAACACAACAAATGAAAGTTATTATCCTTTTGCGTTGAGAAATGATGGAAATTCGTTTGTTGATATAAATATTTCTGCTGATGACATGATTTGGGACACCCAACCAGCAGCTTCCAGATATTTCCAATATAAAGTTGATAATTTTACATCAGAATTAAACTCATTTAATTATTCAGGTTCAATAACCAATTGGACATATATTCCCATAAGTAATAACAGTATTATTGATTTTTTGAATTATAGCGACCCAACTGACACAGCAGAGATAGATATCTTAATTGAAGTTCCACTAGCAGAATCTGCAGGAGATAAATCTGGATTATTAACACTTACCGGATGGTATGTAAGCGAAACATGATAAAAAATAAGATTCCAACAATTGTATTGGTTTTCCTAATTTTGATTCCAGTATCTCTCTCATTGGGAATTACACCAGGCAGAACAACAGTTGATTTTGAATCAAATCTGGAAAAAACTATTTCAGTAACTGTTTTGAATAATGAAAACAAAGAGTTTACTGCATCAATATACACAAAAGGGGTGTTAGCTGATTATATTGAGTTATCAACTGATGAATTAATATTTACTGAAAATGATGAATCAAAAAGTTTTGTTTATGATGTGAATCTTCCCAACAGCTTGGATCCTGGACTGAACAAAGGAGATGTGATTGTAAGAGAGACAAATCTTGGAAGGGACAGAAGAGAAACAAGCATTGGTGCATTGGTTGCTGTGATATCTCAACTGCATGTGAATGTTCCGTATCCTGGAAAATATCTAAAAATTGATTTGTTGGTAAAAGAAGCAAAACCAGGTGAAACAGTAAAATTCTTTATTCCTGCTGTTAATTTAGGGACAGACAGGATAGATGACGCAAAACCATATGTTTTTGTTTATGACCCAAGCGATAACAAGATTGTCAAAATAGAAGGAACAGGAAAACAAATATACAGCAAAGAAAGAACAGAATTTATGCTTGAATGGAGTGCTGACACCCTGCCTGGGTTTTACAAGGCTGTTGCTGTTATTGAATATGATGAAAACAAGATAACTGCCGAGAGCAATTTCCTTGTTGGTGATTTTTTCCTTGAACTGTTGGATGTGTCTGTTGAAGATTTCACTTTAGGTCAGATTGCCAGATTCAATATTTTGGTTGAAAATATAGGAAATAAACTAATCACAGACGCTTATAGTGAATTAATATTAAGCAACGATTTTGGAGAAGTATTAAACACAAAAAGCGCTTCAATAAACATAGATGCAGAGGAAAGGAAGGATATGTATACTTATTGGGATACTGAAAATGTGGGGGTGGGGGAATATCTTGGAAAACTCATATTGGGTTATGAGGATAAATCTGCTGAAAGAAGAATCAGAACAATTGTTGAACAAGACACAATAATGACTGAGATAATTGGGATAACTGCTCTTGCTGTTGGAGCAGAAAAGGCATCTCCAAAAACCCAAAGATACCTAATTCCTTTGGGGATAATTTTGCTGGTCTTTGCAAACGTTGTATGGATATTTTATTTTAAAAGGAAAAATGATTTCACTCGACAATAGAAAAATTTATATAGATACATACAAAAAGGAAAGTACATTAGATAAATCTATAAAAGGTGAATAAGATTCAAAAAAAATTAATTCGTGGTGTTTCTAACAAAACAACAACATTTGTGCTCTTATTTTTTCTTGTTGTCTCGGTTGGAAGCACTCTTTTTAGCCTAAATAAATTAAAAGTAGAATATGTGCCTGGCATAAGCGGATATGCAACAGATTCAGGCACTGTTGACATTGATGTGCTTGGTTTTACTTCTCTCACTGTTGCAAGCAGTGTTGATTTTGGACAGGGAGCAATAGGTACATCTGGTAACGAAACAATACTTACAACAGAAACATGGCATGCTGGTAACCTTGCATATCAAAACACCTCATTCAATAATTGCAGTAACAGTGTTAACTGGAGTAATGTTTCATATGAATGCAGGGGGATTGAGGTTAACAACAACGGCAATGTTAATATTAACATTACAATATCTGCTGCACAGGATGCAAACAGTTTTTGGTTGGGAAATAATGCCACAGATGAGTTTTATTATGCTACTTTAAATGGAAATAGAAGTCATAATGAGACAAGCTCTTGTAACATAAACCAAAATCTAAACGGGACTTCATTTGCAAACGCAACAACACTCCCAGGTGGAAGCAACTGGACTAACATCACTCTTTTTTCATATAACTGGTCGACTGTTCCAGTAGCTGCAGCAATAATATGCACAAATCTCACAACAACGACAGGAGCCAACGCAATAACAGTTGAATTCAACATAACAATACCGGCAAATGAGCCAGTTACCTCAAAACAAAACAGTTTCACTTTTACTGCGGAACAAATATGAGAATAAAATAGAAAAGTTTATATATAAATTAAAAGGTAGTATAAAAGAAGGTAAAATGGATAAGGACATATCAAAGAAAACAGTAATCGTATTGCTTATTCTTACAATAATTGTATCTGTGTTAGGAATGTGGACTGTTCTGGAAAGATTATCTTTAAGTGAGCAGATAGAGCAAGACATGACCGGGGCTGCTGTAGGGCACGTAAAATTAACAATATTACCTGCTGAAAAAGATCAGAGTGTTGGTGGAGGAACTTAGCACATGAAACAGATATCAAACAAAACATTAGCAATGTTATTAATAGCTGCAATAGTGATATCTGTGGGTGGAACAGTAGTTAATGTTTATAGAATTAAAATGCAGATAACAAGGCCTGCAGAAATTATTGGATTGGCTTCTTCGGGCACAGGAACTGCCAGTGTTACAATAGAATCATTGGTGGGCATAACAATCACAAATGATATTGATTTTGGTTCTGGTTATTTAAATGGAACAGTAAACATAACATTAACAACTGAAACAAATCATAGCAATTTAGGAACATGGAATAATTGCTCCTTTGGTACAAATGATACTTTGCAAGGAGCAAGTTGTAAGGGGCTGAATATTGAAAATACAGGACAAAGAAATGTTAATGTTACTATGGAGGTTGATGTTGGTGCAAACGCTCTTTTTGAGGGAAATAATGATTCTGATTTTTTTAAATTTAGCATATTAAATGGAACAGTGAATGAGACAGAAGATGGGTGTGATGGTTTAGTTTATAACAATGCAACCCGTCTTGGATCATATTTTAATTGGACAGAGATTAACAGTAGTGTAACTTATCCGATATGCAGTGTGTTGGATTATACTGATCAAAATGACACAATAACTGTAGAAATAAACATAACCATACCGTCTGATGAATCTGATTATGCTACTGATTCAGAGATAAGAACAGCAACGTTTACGTTTACAGCAGCTCAATTGGGAGTAGCATAACTTCTTTAGGTGTAATATGAAAGGGAAAAAAGTGGTTTTTTGTTTTGTGGTATTTTTTCTAGCAATTTTTTTCCCAACAAATGTTTACTCATTGGGTGTTAGTGTCAATAGATTAATAGAATTTGAACCAAATCTTGATGAAAGTTATATGTTCTGTGTAAGAAACAGCAAAAGTGTTGACCAGGAGGTTACTTTTAACATAACTGGGGCGCTTGCAAAATATATGGAAATGAATTCTGGGAATAAAATAACTTTGTCACCAAGCGAAATAAAATGCACAAGCTATCATGTTAAGTTGCCTGAGAAGCTTGAAAAACCCGGAATAAGAAGCACGCTTGTTGAGGTAAAAGAGGTCCCAAAAAAAACTTTTGGTGGAGGACTTAATTTCAATATTATTGTTGCTGTTAAACATAAATTTAGTGTAAGAGTTCCATACCCTGGAAAGTATGTTGATTTTGATCTTAATGCATGGGACATAAAAGAGAATGAAAAGACATATTTCGCTGTTCAGACTGTTAGTAGAGGAACTGAAACAATAGAAAAGATCACAGGCATTGCAGAGGTATATCAATTGCCTGAAGAAAAAAGTGTTGGTATTGTGAGTTTCAGTGAGATAGAGAACCTTAAAACAGCAGAAACAGCAGAAATGTTTGTTGATTGGGATTCAGTAGGGCAAAAACCAGGAAATTACAAAGTTGTTGCAAAGCTGGATTATGATGAAAACAAAAAGGAGTTGGAAAAATCATTTAGAATAGGCA
>JABMPP010000105.1 GCA_013202955.1 Candidatus Woesearchaeota archaeon
AGACTAACAATTACTGAAGCATTTTCTGGTATAAATCTGTTTGTATGGGTGTAAAGTGTTACATCAATGTCTACCTCTTCAGAACCTGGATTTTCTGCAACAATAAATCCTGTTATATTAGGATTCAGAAAAAATAATCCAACAATAAATAATGAAAGAACTGGAAGAACATAAGACATTATCTTTTTTTGTGTTTTATTCATAAAAACAACTAACCATGTGTAATATATAAAAATTACCCTTTCTGAGAAAGATTTATAAAATATAGAAGGATATAAGCAAACATGGTAAAAAGAGGTAAGAATAGATTTATCAAGATACTCGACTTTCTGTTCATTTTCCTTATTATTGCAATATTAATTGTTATGTTCTTTAGAGATGGACAAACTATATCTGATATAAACTGTAAGGATTGCAACCAGACAATTGAATGCAGTGATACATGCTTCAGCACATGTATAAAAAAAGGTTATGACTCAATAACAACAGGATCTTATGCTAATGAGAGTGGCGCTCTTTTATGTGACTGCAGATGTGAACATTTTCTGCATTCAATGATGACCAAGAAAGAATGTGAAGCACCTCTTATTCCTTTTGGAAACCTGTGTTGCTCAGATCTTGATAATAGCACAATATGTGACAAATATGAGGTAATTGATTTAGCTAGAATAGAAACAGAATCCGGCTTTAGATGGACAAGCTGTTCAGAATCCTGTGATGATAACAATAAATGTACAATTGATGAGTGTTCTAAAGAAACTGATTTCAAATGCAAAAATATTGGAATAACTCCTTGTTGTGGTAACAAGATATGTGAAGGATCTGAAACCTGTTCAGATTGTGGCACTGACTGTGGAAGCTGTTTATCTGTTGATGAGCTAAAGATGTTTGTTAATGAGAATTTTGGTGAGCAAGAATGGAAAGAGATAAATGATTCCCTAAATAATGAGTTAAATTATCATTCTTATAAAAATGGAGAGGTAATAATTTTAAAGATTCTTAATGCTGAAAATTTTCTAAGAGATTATACTCAATTCATAAATTTTGATTTTGTGCTTCCTGGAACAAATAATATTCCTGGAGATATATCAAAAAGGAAAATTCTTGAAGATTATGAACATGATTTGATATTTGGAAAGATAAAGGAAAAGGTTGGATATTTAATAAATAATGATAAGTTGTTTCATCATCTAAATATATATTGTTCAGCTGATACTTATATAAGATTACAACCTAGCTGGAGCTATCATGAGATCTCAACATCAGACTCTTATGAAACCTACAAGAACACTGGAAAGTTTGCGGATGACAAAAATGAAATGTTCCCAAAAGCATTGGAAATATTAAAAAAATGTGTTTTTGGACAAGAGATTCCTTTGATAATCAACTTGACTAATGGAATAAGTAACTCTCTTGGCAAAGAAGATATATATATTAAAAAAGATGATCTTTATAATAAAAGTATTACAAATTATTATCCTTTTAATAATGAAAAATTCAGAGTTTTAAAATTAAAAGATAATCTCAGTTCCAGTATGTTTGTTGGATTTCAGAAAAATAGATTTAAAGATGAGGTTGTTTGGATAAACCAGTCTATTAAATTATTTGAAAAAGATATGAAAGATTATTATGAATTGACTGGAAGAAAATTTATATCATATTCTGATTATTCCTCACATGAATTAGATGAAACAGTTATTTATGATAATAACATAACAATGATTAATAGTAATATGATAGAATCATTATATGGTATTATTTATGACTACAAAATAACCTACAAAAGAACAGATAATGATGGTGCTCTTATAAACTATGTTGATGAAAATGAGGTAAAGCCATATATAATTCATAAACTAAGTTTAATGTGTGACCCATACACTGTTATTGAGATTGATGCTGAGGATATTAGTACTTCTGATTTAGGGGTAAAAAATATTGGTCCAAATATTAGAAACAAAGTTAGAGAAAACAGGGGAAAATTGCTTTCAGAAGCTAAAAAGGTTTTAGATGCCTGTCAATAAATCGAAACATACTCACTTGCGTTCGTAGTTTAGTTTTTTCTCATACTTCTAAAAAACGAAACATTTAAATAAGCTAATTGTAATAAAAAAACTAGAAAGAGGTATTAAAAATGTATTCACACAAAAAATCTTCTGTCATTGAAATTATTATTCTTTTTATGGGTGTAGTGATTGGATTTGCAGGATTTCTAATGATCAACACATTATATAAACAAGAAGGAACATTATCATGGGAAATGGTTCTTTCTGTGTTTTCATGGCTAACTGTGTTTGGAATTATAATATTGTGTTCTTTGATTTACTATAACTTGAAATTCCATCTTGAGGAAACAGCAGAATTGGCAAGAGAATCTGCTGAAGTCCAAAAAGAGATGGTTCAGTTACTGAAGAAAAAGTAAATTTTTTTCTTTAATTTCTTTTTATTATTTGAGGTGATATTTTATGGAAAAAGTTGTTTTTATGATTGATCTTGATGGAACTATGTGGGAAGATATTCCTAATGAAGTAGCCAAAGAGAAAACAATAT
>JABMPP010000106.1 GCA_013202955.1 Candidatus Woesearchaeota archaeon
AAGCCTATAATTATAATTGCAACAAACGCATCTAAACTGAAAAAATAACCTTTTTTCACTTATTCACCTCTTTTTATGGATATGTATGATAATTGTTTATATTATTTACTCTGTATTTTTCACCACTTTTTAGTTAGTAAAACCGAAAAATATATAAATGATAATATAACATTATAGACGATATGATAAGCAAATCATTAATTGGTGTTCTTGTGGCATATATTGGCTTGCAAGGCATAGTTGGAGGAGAACCAACAAGAAACCAGGTTCCTGGTAATCAGAAGAATATAAAACCAATTGAAGTGATTGTTACTGATCCTCTTAAAAAACAAACAGACCTAAGAGATGGTGCAACAGTTGGGCTTCAGGTTTATGCTCAGGATCCCGACAATCCAGATGATCCATTGGTTCCAGTTGGTTATCTTGATCTGAATCTTATTAACCAGGCAGATACTTCATTTCAATATCCAGGAACAACTAATGATACAGGTTATGCAGCAATAAGTGATATTCCATTGGGTATTGATGGTGGGCATGAGGTTGTTTTGCCAGATAAAACAAGAGTTGGCTCTAATTATCCAAATCCGTTTAATCCACACACTACAATTCCTTATGAATTAGCAGAATGGGCCAAGATTGTTATGGATATATTCAATGTCGCTGGCCAGCATGTAATTACTTTAGTTGATGAAAACAAGAGTCCTGGTGTTTATTCAGTGCAATGGGATGCAAAGAATAAATTTGAACAGAATGTTGCAGAAGGGGTTTATTTTGCTAGAGTAATAGCTCAATATGCAAATGGTACTAAGGAAGTGGACACAGAAAAAATGGCTTTCCTAAGAGAAGGTGTTCCTGTAAGCAGAGGTGGCTCTCCAGGAAATTTGCCAAAAGAATTAGCTGGTGCTGAAATACAAGATGCTAAGTTTACAGATATTAGGGAGGATAATCTATATAAATTAAGAACATCAAGCAGTGATTTTACTTATCCTGCTGTTGTTGGTACAACTTTTGATGATATTGGAATAGTTAGTGATACATCATTCATTTTTATTGTGGATATGTACAAGCTGCCTAAAGCAGATGTTAATGGAAAAATAACAGCAGATGGATTGGATGTTGCTAATGCTGGTGTTACTTTTGTGAACCAGGCAGATACATTGCTGCAGTATGCAACTGTTACATCAGACTCAGGAACTTATAATATATTCCAGATTCCTGCTGAACTCTTGTATGAAATGAGATTATCAAACACAGACACAACATTGCCGCAGATACTTGACACACTGTTTAATGAATATGTAAGAACAGACACAACTATTGATAAGAATGTTGAGAGAATATTATTCCCACCAACTTTAGGCGAACTAAGTAATATAACAATAAATGAGGATGGAATGACAGCAGGAGATGTTGTGCAGTCATTAGCTGATTTGATTGATGACCCAGATTCACCTTATGACTCATTAGATTTTGATGTTTATAGCTCAAACTCTGGATTAGCAAGCTTTAGTGTGGATGATAGCTTAAATGTTATTCTTGATTCCTTGCAACTAGATGGTTATGGAAGCACAGATGTTACACTAAGAGTGACAGATGAAACAGGAGCATTTGATGAGCAATCATTTAATTTCAATGTTAATGAAATGGATGATTTGAGAGGCTATTTGTATGACATTATGATGAATGAAAATATTCAGGGCAGAGTTGAAGTAGATGGTGTTGTTTATTCAAGTGATTCATTAGGTTATTTTAATGTTCAAGCAGCTCCCAGTGCAACTCACGCTATAAGAGGCCAAGGATTCACAAATGATATCAAAACAACATATCTCAGAACAAGAGCAGCAACAACTGGAAACCAAGACTTAGATAGTGTTATGGTTAAACTAGCCCCATTGCTACCAGACTCAGCAGGCGTTAGTGAGCTAGAGTTTTATGATTTCGCAAATGAGGCTAATTTCCAAGAGCTTTTATTCGAAGCTGGTTTGAAAAAAATAGACTTTGATAATGCGCAGCATCCTGATTCAGGATTTGTGTATTGGTTAGCTAAACTTAATCCATATAATGGAGATGAGTTTACAGATGATGAACAATTATCTGCTTATGATTATATTGTGAATCAAATTTTAGATAAAATTCCAGAAGATAAAAGACCAGATGTTTATTTAGCTAGTGCTACTGATTCAATACCTTACCCAGATACTCCACCTTATATTCCAACAGAGTATGGGATGGCTGTAATTCTGCCTCTTAGGATTATGAACTCAAGTTTTGGGGGTTATGATCAAGATAATAATGGCATATTAGAGAACGCAAATATAAAAATAAATAATGGTTATGTACAAAGAGATGTTGTTCAAGAAGCATTAAGTTGGTTATGTGCACCAAATCAGGTTCAAAATAGCTTACCAACTGATAAAACAGTTTTACACACAAATTCAAATGTAATCATAATGCAACCAGCTGATAATCTTTTGTTAGCTATTGCTTTAGCATATGAGCCATTAACCCAAATTGATGATGTTTTGAATACAACACAATTAGCTGAACCAGCAAGAATAACCAACCCAAATAGAATGTTAGGCTCAGGAAAATAGATAACATGCTTGAAAGAGGATCTAACCCTGTTCTTGAATTAGAACCTAAAGAAACACCTATTGACAGGTTCATCAACAAACAGAAATAATTTTAATATTTATTCCAGAATTTCTTTGATTTTGTTCACAAACATTGTGGCCTGTATTCTTAGCATTTCTACTTCTTTCTTATCAAACAAGGTTTTGGTTGAGTATGTGGCGTTTTCTCTTTTATTCTTTGATTCAACATAGAATAATACATCCTCATAATCCAAGAATTTAGACAGTATTTCAATATCTTCTTTTGATAATTCTTTTTTATAAAACTCTTTTATGATTACACAAAGAGTTGCAAGATGATTCTTGGATGTGTAGCTTTTTGTCTGAATCAATGCCAAAGCTGCATGATAGCAAGAGTAATAACACCCAGTTATCGCCCAATCAAAAAATTTTTTAGATGCAATCTCTGCAACAAATCTCAAATTGTGCTCTGATTTTAAAAGATGCCCCCTAATTTCTTCTTTATCCACTTCTTGTTTGAATAGAGATTTGTCTCTAATGAATTCATTTAACTTTTCTTCAACCATCTCTGGATTGTTGATTAATCTCTGAATGTCATATTCTTTCATTGTATAACACCTTGCAATATTGTATGTGGTTGATTAATGGATAACCTGATTTTACTGCTGATTGTACAACCTTATCCTCTTTCATTCTAAGGTCAATTAAAAAGTCTTTATAGGTAATTTGAAATGTGCTTATTTTCATTGCTGTTATCGCATCTGCTTCTTTTTCTGCTTCTTTTGCAGATATCTTGTTGTTGGTAATTATTAGGATATCTATATCTGAATCTTCTTTGAAATTTCCTTTTGCCGTGGAGCCAAATAACACAGCAAATACTGGCTTTTCAGGAAGCTTATCCAAATATACCTTAATTGCATTCTTTCTTATACTAGGAAGTTTTTCAAATCTCTCAAGATCAAATGACTCTAGAATCAAATAAGCTCTTATTGACTGTCTTATTGAATACTTTTTAAGATTGCCATCTTTTTCTGATTTAAGGATTTGTTCTTTTTCAAGACTATTCAAAAACCTTGTAGCACTTGGCTCATGAAGCTTAGTCTGCCTTGCAATCTCCCTTAAATGCAGCTTTACAGTCTTCTCCTTATAAAAGAGTTGCATGATTTTCCAATAACCAGACTTTAGTATCGTTATCATATTAGTAACAAATGTTAAAATAATTATAACATATATAAAACTTTCGATTTTGGGGTTCTGTCAATATTAATATACTCATCCTATTATTAATTTCTATTGTCTGTGTTTTCTTGCAATCTCCTGCTTTATCTTGTCACTTATTTTCATGACTTCTTCCTGAGTTAATTTGCTGTTTCTTAACATTTTATCCATAATCTCAAGCCTTTTTGCATGTTCCCACATTGCTTTTCTTGCAACTTCGCTCCATTTTATCTCATCATGCTTTCTTATAAGTTTGTGCAATTCAGCAGGTATTGCCAATGTCATGTTTACCATTTATATCACCTAAGTAAGATAAGTAAACACACATATTTAAACTTTTTGGTTTAAGTATATCTAAGATTCAGTTCTTTATATGATTTGCTTAAGAAAAATCGAAAGATTTTCGAGAATTCTATCCGCTATAATTCCAGGGATAAACATAAATATCATCATAATCAAAAGTCAAGTTGCCATACCAGTCAACCCCACAGCAAGCTTGATTAGGAACAGATAATTCTGGAGGAAGTGTTCTAAAACAGTCAGGGTCTGTCCAATAACCTGTTTCATTTGTATTATTATAATTACATACATCTACTATTGGTTCAGGAGCATAGCATTCTGCAAACTGTGAGCATATTCCATCTGATGCAAACCACGCATCTCCACTTGGACAACAATGCCAATCTTCTGGTGGTAAGGGTCCTTTAGTATAATCAGTTCTAAGTCCATAATCAGAACAATAGCCATCGCAGCAGTTAGTGTCGCCAGTGCAAACTTCTCCTAAATTGGCAGCGCATCTTTCTCTGCAGCAGATGTTTGTGCCTGTTGGTGTGTCAGGCAAATATGAATTGCATACAGGGTTTATTAAAAAAAAGCTTTCAACAGATGCAACGCATATATGTGATTGTAAGTCTGAACATTCTGTTTGATCAGAGAATTGGCAATTATACCCATCACAACATATGTTTCTTCCTTGCGGATATGTTGGTGGTAAATAGGTATTGCATATTCCTATAGATACCATAATATCAACAGATGCAGATCCCATGCATATATCATTCCCAGTTTCACAGTATAATCCCTCATAATAATTACAAGACACATCATTACAGCAGATGTTTCCACCAGGTTCTGGATAATAACTGGTTCTTGGAAGAAAATAATCACATTCAGCTAAATGCGCGTTTGTGCTGTCTATTTTTTCTTTCAATTGCTTTTCAGTTATCTCTGACATTCCTACTGCCAGATCTTTATTCAGTTTTATCAGATCGGTTTTAAGCATGTCTTTTTTCTCCATAAACTCAGTTGGCAGACCCCTATATTTTCCTTCAATTTGCCTGTAAATCTGCCTTGCATCTTCGAATTTTCCCTGTTTAATTAGCTCATATGCCCTGTTGAACAATGGTTCAATCTCATCCAACTCTGCTGTTTCAACAGCTTTTTTTTCTAATAACTTTTCCTCACTAAACAAGGTGTTTAGCAGTGTAAACACATTTGTTAATGTGATATACATATCTGCAATATCCTTTCCTGCTTCCTGAAGGTTGTTGCTGTTTAGATTATCCTTCAT
>JABMPP010000107.1 GCA_013202955.1 Candidatus Woesearchaeota archaeon
CTGCAGAACTAAGTTTACTTGGTTAACATCAGATTCATCTGAAATATCACCTTTTAACAGAGTGAAGCCTGTTCTTCTGTTGTCATGGTGGAATGTCGGCCAGTCAATGGCCCCAAATGCATTTAAGACATTTATTCTTGGAAAATAAAATCCAGATCCTGAATCATAAATTGATTCTCCGGTTTGTTTCAATTTACCCTCAATTTCAAAAGGAGTTGATGCAGAATCAATTTCATGTAACAAAGCGACAGTACCTGCAACATGAGGAGCAGAATAAGAAGTTCCTGTTCCCGAAAGTGTTCCTCCCCCTAAATTTGCACTTGTAATCATAACACCAGGAGCTAATAAATCAAGAAATTCCCATCTATTCCCTCCTGACCAAATATTATCATTTTTATCAGTTGCTCCGACTACAGTTATATTTTCTACACATCCTGGAGCTGTTACACCATCTGTCCAGCCATTATTTCCAGATGATTTTATCACAGATATACCCTCCCTTATAGCAGTATTTATGACTTCTGCCCTTGGATCAGAATTGCAATAAGATGTATATTTAGTCTGACCCCCTAAACTCATTGTTATTACACTAATATTTAATTTGCTTGAATTAAAAATGCACCATTCAAAAGCTTTAATTTGAGCATCTGTATCACATGAACCAAATTCATTACATACTTTCAATGCAACTAATTTTGCTTCAGGAGCGACTCCAGATATACTTCCTTCAGCAGCAACGATTCCTGCAACTCCTGTACCATGACCATCTTCATCCATTGGATTAGAGTCATTATAATAATAATCATATCCTCCTATCACCTTATCACAATTTCCAGAAAGGAATTCTGCTTCTGAACAGTCACCTAAATTTTCATGACTATAATCTACACCAGTATCAATAACACAAACTGTTTGTCCATTTCCTTCAACACCTAAATCCCATACATCTTTTGCCTTAATTATTTGAGTACTTTCATATAATTCAGGGTAGCTAATTTCATTTAAATAAATATATTTTAATTTAGGATTATTTTTCATTTTGTTAAAACCCACATAATCAATTTCTCCTGAGAAACCATTAATTACTAAAAACTGATTTTTTAGTTTAAATTCATTCTCAACAAAGTTAGTGAATATTGATTCTTGTGAATTTAAAAATACTTCACTTCTTTGGGTTAATTTTACTAATCTTTCTTTTTTTGAACCTGTAATCTTGATATTAGAATCATCATTTAACATAACAATAACATTGGCCTTACCATCACTTTCAAGTAAATTTATAATTTTTGAGTCAAATTTTAAATTATTTTCTTCAAGTTTTGCATTAGAAAGAAAAGAAAAAATAAATAATAACATAATCCAAATACACAATCTTGATATTTTTTTTGAGTTCATATTAATTTGAATTTTATTAAGGACACCAAGCCTCTGAACTAAGTTTTTTTATTTTACATTCATTGTTCTCACATATTGTTTTTCCACAGAGGCAATCAAGTGGTCCCCTGCAATCATCAGTACAATCAATATTTTTACAGTCAGGTGCGTAATCTTTATTTACAACATCTGTTGCATGACAACATTGTGCAGGAACACAATCACTGTCTTCTTTACAATATTTTTCAGGTGGAATGTTCTCAAAATCAATAGCACTTTGTTCAACACATCCACCAATAACCAAAACACCAACTAACAACAATAAAACAATTCCAATCAATATATTCTTTCTCATAAATAATCACCACCAATTAATTTTTCATCAACATCTACCCACCACAATATTTCGTTTCTTTCAGTAGCAAACACATAACCATCACCACCAGCACCAACCTTTGATGTAGAGACAACTATCTCCATATTGCCATTGTTATCTAAATCAGCAACAGAAACTCTTGCAAAATGATCCTGTGTTACATCTCCTTGCAAAACAAGGTTTGTTTTGTCAACATCAGATTCATCTGCAATATCTCCTTTCAACAAAGTAAAACCAGTTCTTCTGTTGTCATGGTGGAATGTCGGCCAGTCTAAGACTCCCAACGCATTCAATAAATTTATCTTTTTAAAAGTAAGACCAGTTACACTATCCACTATTGGATCACCAGTGTCTTTCAACAATTTTTCAATAGCAAAAGGTGTTAAGGCTGGATCATACTCCTTCAACAATGCTACTGAAGCAGCTATATGAGGGGCTGCATATGATGTTCCTGAATTACATAACCCTAACGCAAAGAGCCATGGTTGATCATCAGTAAAACATACAATTTCATTGAAAAAGGAAGTAAACCCCCCACCTGTTTTAGTGGAACGGATTTTGTGTCCTGGTGCTAAAAGATCTAATTTGTCTGTTGGGTTTCTTCTTGTGTAAGCGGAAACTTTTTCCTTTGTTGTAGAACCTACTGCTGTAACATTAGGTAATTCAGCTGGAAAGGTCATATTAAAATCCGAAAGTGAATTTCCAGAAGATTTTACGAAAAGAATTCCTTTATCATGGGCATTATCAATTGCTTGATTAAAAGTTGAATTAAAAGAAGCTTCACAGTCATTGCGTCCTAAACTAAATGAGATGGAAGTAATATTGTATTGATTTGAATTATTTGCACACCATTCAATAGCACTAGCGAATTGTTGGCAGGAACCCACATTGTCGTTATCAGATATTACTCTAACAACAGCTAAGCGTGCGTCTGGTGCAATTCCTTTTAGATTAGTGTGATCAGAAATTAATATACCTGCAATGTGAGTGCCATGATATTGATCTGGATCGGGAAGAATATCTGAATTTCCTTGAACAATATCTATCCCATCAATCACTTTGCAATTTCCATTCTGAAAATCAATAGTTGTACAATCTCCCAAGTTTTCATGTGTATAGTCAACCCCATCATCAATGAGACAAATCGTATTACCTTTTCCTGTAATACCCAAATCATTTAGTGTACTTGCACCAATTTCAACTCGGCTCTTGTCAAGTGCATAAGAGTAAGGAGCTATAATAAATAATGCACTTAAAATTAAAAAGATTAATCTGAATCGTAACCATAATTTTTCATATTTATTATTTTTACCTGAGTAGATTATTTTTTTCATATTCTCCATTATCAATCACACATTTTTCCCCATCCCAACATTTATTAGGTCCACAATAGCAACCAGCGGTTATTACTTCCCCCCCAGATGGTATGCTGCACTTATCAGCAGAATTATCATCAAAACTTTTCCACTCTCCTCCAGATGTTTTACAATTTAACCTCTCTTGATTACATCCACTAATCAAAATAATCCAAACCAAAAATAAAACCAAAAATAAAATTTTTTTATTTGCAATTTTCATAAATATACACCTCCAAAGGTCCACTTTTCATCAACATCAATCCACCACAGTATTTTCTGTCTTTCAGTAGCAACCAGATAACCATCAGCAGCTCGAGCAATTTTAGATACTGAAACAACTATCTCCATCTTTCCATTATTGTC
>JABMPP010000108.1 GCA_013202955.1 Candidatus Woesearchaeota archaeon
ATGCAATAAAAGTTCTATCAGCTAATAGATTTTCATCTACTTCTTTTGCATTAGATCCAAAGATATACTGAATTGTTGCTCTGTCTTTTTCACTTTCTTCTCCTAATGTATAAGCTGCAACTTCGTCCTTAACAAACACTCCAGTCATAACTCTAGAAACTCTTGTTCCAACTAATTCTTCTATGTAATCAATACTTCTAGCTGCTGCAAGAGAAATAACTAACTTATTATTTGCATAGCCATTTATCTGCTGAGCTGCTTTCTTAACATCGTCTGGTTTAACTGCCAAAACAATTATATCAGAATTCTGGGCTGCATATCCATTATCTGTTGTTGTGTTTATTCCATATCTATTAGAGATATCTTCTAAATTTTCTTCAGTTGTTCTCGTTGCTATTATATCTCTATGTCCTTTACTATGGAGCGCGTCAATTACTTGACTGCCTACACTACCTGCTCCTATTACAGCTATTCTGCTGTTTAGGAAGATACTCACCGATGTTCTCGGCAGCTTCCTTGCTTCCTCCATTCATACTTCTATCTGTTTTCATTTTATTTTCCTCCATAATTTTAGAATCTAATCTGAAACAAAATATTCAGATTAAGAAACAATGAAGGCACTTATTGTGCCGGTTTAGGTAAAGAGCTCATTCTATTTAAATTAAGAAAATTTTTAGTTTGTTTATTTATGTTCCTTACCATAAATTTAAAGAAAAGTAGTGTGATTATTAAATATTTCTATTTTTTCTAATTTTTTCCTCCTCTACATTACCACCGTAAAGTTTATATATTAGTTGTGTATTTAGTAATGATAACAAATATACTCGTGAGAGTGGGTAAAAAATAATTGTTTCGAGGTGGGTATTAAAATGAAGAAACTTTTGTATATTTTAGGAGTTCTAGTCGCTCTACTACTTAGTGGATGCCAATATGGTCCAATTCTACAGGAAGGTCAATATTGCATACCAACTGAAAAAGCAGTGGAGCTTGGCTTAATAGAAGAAGAACCTGAAGGAATTGAGGTTGTTCCAATAACAGACGAGATACTTGGTGAAGAAGATATTGTGCTTGAACCTGATGAAGAAGTCATGGAAGAAGAAACAGCTGAAGAAGAGTTCATGGACGAAGAAGCACCAGCTGAAGAAGCCGAGTATCCAACAAAATATTTCATGGAAGGAGATCTGGTAAACTTCCCAAATCTAGCTGCAACAGATGAAGATGGCGATGCAATAGTATATTCTTTTACTGGGCCATTGGATGAGAATGGTGAATGGCAGACAGATGTAGGAGATGCCGGTGAATATCTAGTTACAATAAGCGCATCAGATGGTAAAACCGAAATTTCACAGCAGGTAATGCTTGTTGTTGAATCTGAAAACATGGCTCCAGTAATGGAACCACTTAGTGATGTGTTTGTAAGCGAAGGAGAAACAGTATCCTTAGATGTTAATGTTGTGGATCCTGATGGGGATGAAGTTGATTTATCATTCTCAGGATGGATGGACAGCTCATCAAAAGAGACAGCATTTGGAGATGCAGGAGAATATACAGTAACAATAACTGCATCAGATGGAGTTCATGAAGTGTCACAGGACGTTATGGTAACTGTTGCCCAAATGAATAGAGCACCTGTTCTTGGTGATGTTGAGGATATAACAGTAACAGAAGGAGAGCTTGTTTCTGTTGATTACTTTGCAACAGATTTAGATGACGATGAATTGAGCTACAGTTTCTCTGAGCCATTGGATGAATATGGAGAATGGCAGACAGAAGAAGGAGATATGGGGCTTTATGAAGCTGCTGTAACTGTTTCAGATGGTGAAGACAGCGATACAAGGTCATTCTTTATAACAGTGGCCTCATCAAATATGGCACCAGAAATAACAGGTCTTGAAGATGTGGAATTTACACTTCAAAACGAGCAGGATTCATATCTTGTTGAATTGGTGTTTGAGGTAAGTGATCCAGAAGGAGAAGAGTTAACAATTGAATACAGCGGATGGATGGATGAAGCAACCAAAGAAGCAACATGGGAAGACGCTGGAGACAATATTGTTACTGTAACAGTCTCAGATGGAGTAAACACTGTTGAAGATGTAATCCTTGTGAGTGTAAATAGAGCACCACAAATATTCATCTAAATTTTTTTATTTTTTTTCTCTTTATTTTTTTTAATAACAAGAACTAGTTATAGCAATATCATTTAATTAATGAGATTTTTAAGCAGATTTTTCATTGGAAAAAAATTCAATTTATGTTCTTCAAGAATCATTAATGAATCGTAGCTCTGAATATTTGTCGGAAACCTATTTCTGATTTTCAACATTATTCCATGAAATTCATAAATATTTTTTACTTCAATATCGAGTTCGTAATTCCAGTCTCCCATCATTCTAATGATGTCAGTTATATTATCTTCTGATTTTACAAATTCTAAAAAAGATTTTTCTTGTTTTTCTGAATAAAACCTAATTTTTAATAATATTTTGTGATACTCATACCCAATCTTTGATCTGTTCATGATTATAGTTGAACCTTGTATTATCCCATCTCGTAGTAGTTTCTTCAGCCTGTTATTCACGATATCCACTGAACACCCAATTTCCTTGGCAATCTCAGTTATTGGTTTTCTTGCTTCTTCAGACAGAATTGAAAGTATTTGTATTTCATAATCATCTAATTTATATCTTTCCGGCTCATTTCCCCAAAAGGGTGCTCCTATCTGATTTCTATTAAATCCTGTCATATGCACTTTTTTCATATGAGAAACATCAATATAATTTAAGGGTATTATATCTCTAATATACTCATTGTATTTTACTAGTAATTCGTTGAGTATTGAAAATGCGTGAACATTGTTTCTTGCTATTGGTGCAATAGCCAGATCATAATTACCTTCACATGTAGCAACCCATACTATTAAGGGGTGATTTTTTAGTTCTTCAACTATTTCATTTAATTTTTCTTCTACGATGTTTTGTAATTGAATGTAAAATTTGTAAGCGATATATCCTAGTTTTGTTCCGTTGATGAATAATAAGAATTTTTCTATAACTCCTTTTTCAACTAATCGCTCAATTCTATACTTCACTACCTGTTTTGACAATCGTGTTTTTTTAGCAATGTGTGATAAGGGTGATCTCGCATCTAAATCAAGGTAAAATAATATTTCTTTGTCTTTTTTATCGAGTTTGATTTGTTTTTTCTCCATAATATTTTAACATAAGTTATATTTGTATATAAATTTATCCATTTTTGTTAAAAAATCTTATACAAATATTATTATAGTATTACTACCTACTAGTTATTACAAGTTGTAAAGGTAATGAATAATGAGAATTGGAATTGAAAAGTCAGAAAAAATCATATAGGTGAACTAACAATGCAAGACACACTAACAATGCAAGACATATTCAATTTAAGATTTAAAGAATATGGTAGCACAGACACACCGTCTTTAAAGCAACTAATAAGCGTAATAGGAGAATTTGAATCTCCACTGCACGCAGAATACTTACTAACAAATTATGGAGCAAAAGATGATAAATTATCAGGAATAATTCCTGATATGACTAAACAAATAGGATCTAAATCACCTTGTTCTCTTTTTCAGCCATATAAAATATTTCCAGAATTCGTAATCTGGGACAAACAAGGGATTCATACAGAAAGTTTGTTAGAGAATATCTTTCCTCAAGAAGAATTATTAGAAAAAGAAACTAAAAAATTTGACTTAAGAAAAGAATATCGTGAGTTACAGGAAAAATTAATTAGTGAATCACCAGATAAGTTTAATAAGATGTCAAGAGCATATACAAATGAAAAAAAGCTGTCTTTACAGGATGTACAGTTAGGGATGTTGATATCCAGTATGGTATATTTTCCTAAAAGAAGGGATCTTGTTTATGTAAAAGAAAAATGTTCATTAAGAAAAGAAGACGTGCAGGCGATGTCTACAATTCTGGAAGTCAACGATGCAACAGATCAGCAAATTGCAAGGTATTACAATATTATGGGAGACATTTATACAGTTGGAGGAGACCCGGCTGGTGGATCATTGCTCTATAGCATGGCAGGTTCCAGTAAGAAATTAGAGAGATTGGGGGATCTACACATGAGTGGTGCCGATTATGATTCAGCAAGTCTTTGTTATAGCAGGGGCAAGGATAAAATAAATAAACAAAAAATGGAAATAGCTATTATGGCTGATATGGCAACCACATATTTAGGATTTTCTAGTTACGATTTGCATCAAGGGAAGCAAATAGATAACTTTTCTAACTATGTTGGACCTGAAAAAGATGTAATGGGAAAAGAAATTATGAATGTAAATAAAAAGATGATAATTAAAGGATTTGAACTAGGAATTGAGGTATTAAAATATCGAATTCAACATAGTGGTCAACCCAGTTTTAAAAGATTGGGGGTTTCCATGCAAAATTAATAGCTAACAATAATTTTTTCTTTTAATTATAAGCTAAATTATAACCTGGTTTAGTCTCATAAGTTGTAGTTTTCTTTTTCTGTCTTGTCATGATTGCTCTATAAATTGGATTGTTTACAACAGCACTTTGTGCCATTCTTGTGATTGGATTATTTAAGTAGTGCATTTGTATAAAATGCAATGGAAACATATATTTGAAAACATTTTTTGTATCAGAAGAAAACTCTTTCTTTATTTTCTTATTATAAGAATCTTTAATATAATCTTTTATTTTTCCTGTAAATAATCCTTTGACGACTTTTTTCAATCCAACCTTGTCTCTAAAATAAGTAAACCCACTATAAATTATATTAACAGGAATAAAAAACAATGGATTAAAAACTAATGTTGAAGCAATCATGCTCCCAATTGTTCCTGTTGCAAATATATGAGGAAAAGCTTTGAAAATTAATTCAGGAGTTGAAAATAAAGCATAATCAACATGGCCTAAGATATTTCCTGAATACATTTCTTTTTTTATTTTGTTCCATGTTACTTTCTTTTTTTTCTTTTTGTTTTCAAGAATAACTCCAAGTGAATATCCTGTCATAGGAATTGCGGTTGCAAGAGTTACAGCAGGCCCAAATAACATTGCAGATCCAATTAGCATTGGAGTATATTTCAAACAATCTTTGATAATCCTTCCCAATCCTGATTTTTCTTCAAGTTTAGAGATATGACTAGCTTCATCTATCTTATCATCTACGCTTTCATTTTGAGATTCTTGCATAGGTACATCTACTAAAGTATCATCTATTGTCATCTTAATTAATGAGAAGTAATACTTTAATATCAAGTTTTACCCGAAATAGTACGGGTTTTGAATAATATATTAAGAAAAAGCCGAAATTATTCGGTTATTGTTTCATCTGGTATTCAATAATTGTTGGGAGTAATTTCATCTCTGCCTTTCTCAAATGCTCTTGAAATGTAGAAGTTCCTATCTTTGCCAGTTTAGCTAGCTCTTGTAAAGAGATCTTTCTGGGATAAGAATAATAATCATTTTGATAAGCTAACTCCAGAGCCATCTTCTGACTTTTAGACAGTTTAGGCATAACATTTGGGAAATAAACATCTGATAAAGGGGAGTTTTCCATCTTTACAATCTTGCAAATATCCATATGTCCTTTAAGAACTTTAATGAATTTTTCAAGCTCCTCTCTTTTCCATGAGGCAACTTCCCAATATTCATGGCCATCATAATGGTTAATAGTTGGCTTTACAAAAACAATTTGCTTCAGATGATAAAGCATAACATGCTCTCCTTTTTCCCCCAGATTAATTTCATAAGTAAAAATATCTCCAGAAACATCCAAGTTAGTTATTCTTCTATCAGCTCTAAGATCATCAATGAACTTTTTTTTCTGTTCTTCATCATTACCTTGAAAGAAACATGTTGTTGTGGCATATTTTATTCCCTTTTTTTCATACCAAGTGCTTGGATAAGAAAGAACTATAAGATTGAATTTCTGGCATCTATTTACAATAGGACAGTCTTCATGCCTTAACTGCAGCTTTGTAATCCACATAGTATATACCGTAATATACCGGGTATAAATATTTTACTAAATCTTATAAGAACTAGTTATAACAATATAATATCTCTTTTTTTGAACTCTTCTTCAACTTCTTTTGGCCACACACTTGACTGCACTTCACCAACATGTGCTTTTTGCAGTAACACCATGCATACTCTTGATTGGCCGATTCCTCCACCAATTGATAAAGGAAGTTTATCATTAAGAATTCCTTTATGAAATTCTAATTCTTTTCTTTCTGATAATCCCATTAGCTCTAATTGCCTCAATAATGATTCCTTATCAACTCTTATTCCCATGGAACTTAATTCTAAAGCCTTTTTCCTTATATTATCCCAAACAATAATATCTCCATTTAATCCATTTGTTCCTTCGGTTGTTTCTGTTGTCCAGTCATCATAATCAGCTGCTCTAACATCATGTGGTTCTCCTGATTTAAGTTTGGCACCTATTCCTATGATAAATACTGCACCATACTTTTCAGTGATTTTGTTTTCTCTTTCTCTAGGTTCTAAATCAGGATACATATTCTCAAGTTCTTGTGAATGAATAAATTTGATATCTTTTGGAAGTTTAGATTCTAATTCAGGAAACTCTTTCCCAACAACCTCTTCTATTTTCAAGATTGCTTCATATATCTTCTTTACAATCTCTTTTAGAAACTCTAAGCTTCTTTGCTCTTTTGAAATTATTCTCTCCCAATCCCATTGGTCAACATAAATACTATGTATAGGGCTTGTGAGTTCATCCTTTCTTATAGCATCCATATCTGTATACAAACCTTTCCCTTGTTTAAATCCATACTTTCCTAAAGCACTTCTTTTCCATTTTGCAAGGCTGTGAACAATCTCTATATTATCTCCTGCTTTTGTTTTAAAACCAACAGGTATCTGTGTTCCCGCAAGATCATCCTGTAATCCATTTCCTATTTTAAGAAATTTTGGTGCAGATACTCTTTTAAGTGATAATTCTTCTGCTAATTTCCTCTCAAAAGTATCTTTAATTAACTTGATTCCTTTTTCTGTCTGGAAAAAATCCAGTTTTGGTTTGTAATCTTTTGGTAAAATATCCATTTTTAACCAGATTAATCCTGATTCACTTAAATATCTATCTATAGAAGTCTTCTAGCCCTTTCTGTGCTCCTGCTTTTACTGGTTTAATCTTTTCCTCTTTCACTTCACCAATCATTGGAACACCATACACACCATCATAGCCAGGCTTTATTTTTACTTTTCCTTCTCTGTTTTGGATTATTGCAGCTGCTATCCTTTCATCAGTTAGTTTTTTTAGCTCATCAAAAGATAAATCCAGTAAAATATTAAATTCAGATATATCGTCTTTTACTAATTGATTATATTCTTTTGAAACTTTCTGTGTTGCAACTCCTGTTCCTAGGAATGCAGATAATATGTCAGATAAAGAAATCAATGATTTGAAAGGAATAGCATTAG
>JABMPP010000109.1 GCA_013202955.1 Candidatus Woesearchaeota archaeon
AGAAACAGAGACCTATAGATTAGCTGATGGTGTAGAAGTTGGAGTCAATACAATCTTGGTACAGAATGTTGCAGGAGAAGCCCAGGGAGATCAAGTTGAGTTCTCACTAGGTGCTGACAAAATAAGACTTGCAGACACAAACACCAGTGCCACAGACACAGGTTGTACAGTAACAATAGGTGTTGACAGCTCTTCAAATGTGAAGTGTGATATTGTAACATCTTCTGATGCTGGAACAACTGCTGGAGATGATGTATTGATCAGCTCTTTTAATGTCTACTACAATAGCACAGACGATTTGTATGTTGCAGCTGGAGAAAGCTCTAGTGCAGTTGCAGACGCTGAAGAAGATGAATCAGGAGTGTTCTTCCTTGATGCCTTTGACTTTAAGTTTGAAGGATTATCAGAAGATTCACCTGAAGAAATCAAAATCAGACCATCTGGAACAAGCAACTATAAGCTAAGCTTCACAAACAAAGCTGGTGTTGCATACAATGAGTTTATGTGGGCAAATGTCTCAGGTGATATTAGCTTAGGTAAAAAAGTAGGCACTGGATTAAGAGATTTGGTCATCAACGAGTCAGAACCTGTTACCAAAAATGAATATTTTATTGTAAACAAGAACAAATATTCAAGAATCTTGCAATATGCTGACATAAATACAGCTGACAGTATTGTAAAGATAAAAGACTTGGGATCAGGAAGCACACATGAGGTTAGTTATGCCAGTAACACAGGAGATCTGATACTGGATGGTAACACCTATGCAGTTGTTTTAAGTGATGGAACAAGCGCTTCTTCAACAATAACTGTTGACTTGGATGGTGACGGAACAGTTGAAAATGCAGCAATGCAGTTGTTATACACAGAGAATGAAGCGTATATCACATTGAATATAACTGATGAAGCTAATTTCAACGTGACAACACCTGAAGATGAAGACAACAATAGGAACTCAGTAAAGGTAAACTTTGAAGGAAACACAGACAATGAACTTGATATCGCTTCAGTAGAAGGAAGAAAAGCAGAATTCCTCACTACTCAACAAGGTTCAAGCACTTATCTATACCAGGATTACACCTACACAACAGCCGGAAATCAGTTCGGTATGTTTGTACAGTGGGACAAGAAAGGTTCCGGTGCAATCCAAAGTGATGTAACCTTCAGAGTTGGTAAAACAGCAACAACAGCTAATGTCTTTGCAACAAGCGGCGTTACTTCATCCAGTACATCAAGTAGTGGTGGAGTTACAACTGATGAAGTCCAAAAAATAGATGTTGGAGCAGTTAAATTGGCAAGCGAAGTTGCCGATGTAAATGCCAACAATTTGGTCTTAATTGGTGGCCCATGTGCTAACTCAGCAGCAAGAGCTGTTATGGGAGTTACTTCAGCTAATTGTGCTGAAGGATTCACAGCAGGAAAAGCTATGATTAAGCTTTACGAGCATGCAGCTGGTAAAGTTGCTATGGTTGTAGCTGGTTCTGGTGCAGTTGACACAAGAAGGGCAGCATTGGTCGTTGCTAACTACGCAGATTATGCAGATGATCTAGTAGGAAATGAGGTTGTTGTTACAACAATCACAAGCACACCAACCGTTGCACAACCAGTTGTTGAAGTCGTAGCAGAAGAACCTGCAGCTGAAGAAGCAGCAGCAGAAGAACCTGCAGCAGCTGAATAAACCTAAAAAGAATTTTTTTTCTTTTTTTTTCTTTCTTTTAATTCCTCAGAAATACTTCATATTTCTAAAGTGCCCAAAATCTTTGATTTTTGTGCATTTAATTAAAAGCTACGAACCTAGTGAGTATGTATTTTTTTTCTAAATGCTATTTCTTTAAGAATTCTAAACCAATTTCCCAACAAATATATTGTATTTATCTCTTAGAATTTTCAGCTTTATTATACCATTAGTCTTTGAACAATTTAAAACAGAAATAGCTCTATTCTCAGCAACAGCAACCATCTCGCCTGGAAATTCTCCAGCGCATTTCAACTTTGCTGTTATAACATCATCTTTCTTAAATGGTGCTGGGAGTTTTTTTGTTTTCTTAAGCTTAAATCCCTCAAAATCCCCTATTAACCTCATGTTGTGTTCTTTTTCAAGCTCTTTTAATTTAGAATAAAACTTATCCCAGTTCATTTCTTTTTTCACTGGTTTTTTGCCCATTTTATGCACCTGAAAGTTCTGAATTCTTATTGGAACACCAAGCTCTTTTCCAAACTCTATTAATTTAGGAATCTCTTCATCATTGTCTCCCTGAACCCATACAGGAGCAATCAACAACTTATTTTTTTTAGCTATATATTTACAGATCTCTATTATTTTCTTTATATCATAACCTTTATTTCCAGCCAGATACTTTGCTTTTTCTGAGTCTAATGCATGTAAAGAAACATTAAATCTAGTAAATCCAGCCTCAATCAAATCATCAACATATTTTTTTGTTAGTAAAACAGCATTTGTGTTCATAGAAATTACTTCGATTTGTTTTATTTTTGATAGATCCTTAACCAAATCCACAAGATCTGCATATAATGTTGGTTCTCCATGAGGATTAATATTTATCTCAACCCCACTTATATCTTTAAACCCAACAAGTTTTTTTACTTCCTGCACTAAATAATCTTTTTCAACAACAAAATCGTGTGGTCTTTTTGAAAGATCAACAGAGCAGAATGTACAGGCAAGATTACAGTTTGTTAATGGTTTAATCTCAATCAAAGAAACATTTTTATCAACTATACCAACAGGCATATAACCAATCAAAGGAATTCCTGAGTTCATATGCACATATGTTGTTGGCTTGTTGCCTATTCTGTTTTTTAAGCCCGTGAATCCTTTTGAAAGAAGATTGTTGAACTTTCTTCCTACTTTTCTCTCATCAATATTTTTGAAGATTATTTTATTTTTATCTATCTCAAAATCTCCAATCTTATTTAGCTCGTTTTTATCCAGATAAAAATAATAAAGATTTAGGAAAGATATCTTTATTTTATTTTCTATATCTCTAAATGTTAAATCCTTAAAACTTAATTCAACCATTTTTATTAAGATATAACACTAACTTAAAAACCTTGCGAGAAAATGTAAAACTTTAAATACTATGTTGGGATATTTTTTTAATAAGATGGGGGAAAAGGAAATAAATATCACTTACGAGACTCTTTTTGAACTTTTAAGGAGAGAGAAGAATAGAGAAGAGCTACAAGAATTAGATGGTGGATTTTTTGAGGATGTTAAAGATTATTTAAAAGAAAAAAAAGCCATGATTAAAGATGATAATGAGTTATTTTCAGCTGATAATAGTGAAAACATAAAAAAGCAAATAGAGAACGCAAAAAAAATAATAAAGGAGTTGTACGAAAAGAGAGAAAAGAAAATCGCAGATCTTGCAATCTATAAATCAAGAACAAGGTCTGATCTCGTCGACAGCTCAAGATTTCTGGAAAAGGAAAAACAACTTTTTGATATGTTAGTTGAATTGTTTACTAAATATAGAAAAGATGTTCTTATAAGCATTTTGAATGGTTAAAAAATAATCACACAAAAGGAAGAAGAGAAAACAGAAGCAACAAAAAAACAAAGCGTTTCTGAACCTAAAGAATCTGAAGAAAAAACAGAGGAAACAAAAGAAGAAACTCTTGTTTCAATAAGATTCCTGCATGCAGTTCCAAAATTTATAGGGAAGGAATTAGAAACATATGGTCCATTTGAAGCAGAAGATGTGGCAAATTTGCCAAAAGAGATAGCAAAGGTCCTTATAGATAAGGAAAGAGCAAAAAAAATAGAGAGCACTGATTGATTAGAAAGATATTTAAATGCTGTGCTTTTTCTCCAAGAAGCATGAAAATACCTAAATTACAGAAGAAATATTGTCCGCACTGCAAAAAGCATACTGAGCATAAAGTATCGCAGACAAAAAAGAAAAATGCCAGCTCACTTAGTTATGGATCTAAAAAAAGAGCAAGGAAAAGAGGGCTTGCAAGAGGTGCTGGTAATCTTGGAAGATATTCAAAACCTGCTGTATCAAAATTTAAGATGACTGGATCAAAAGCAACAAAAAAAACAGATTTAAGGTATGAATGTAAAGAATGCAAAAAAGTCCAGACCCAAAGAAAGGGCATAAGGGCTAAAAAAGTCGAGTTTAAATAAATGGAGTTTAATAAAATGAAAGAACTAACATCAAAATTCATAAAAATAAGATGTCCTAAATGCAAGAATGAACAGATTGTGTTTGGAAAATCATCCTCAATAATAAAATGTCTTGTTTGTGACCAAGTATTGGCAGAACCAACTGGTGGAAAATCAAGAATAAAGGCAAGAATTTTAGAGGTTTTGGAATAAATGTTTTATATCAAACAAGGGTTTCCTGAAGAAGATGAATTTGTTCTCTGTACTGTAACTAACATACAACACCATTCTGTTTTTGTAAAATTAAAGGAATATGATAAATCTGGTATGATTCATATATCAGAGGTTTCTCCAGGAAGAATAAGAAACATAAGGGATTATGTAAAAGAAGGTAAGGTTGTTGTTTGCAAAGTTCTTAGAATAAACATAGAAAGAGGACATATTGACCTTTCATTAAGAAGAGTTACAGAAGGCCAAAAAAGAAACAAAACAGACGAAATAAAACATGAGCAAAAAGCAGAGAAAATTGTTGAGTTTGTGGCCAAGAATTTAAAAATAGATGTAAAAAAGCTTTATGATGAGATTACTGAAAAAATATTCAAAAAATATGAAATGTTATATCCTTGCTTTGAAGAGGTAATAACAAATGAAGGATTGCTAAAAGAGCTTGGATTTAAAGGCAAATTAGAAAAAGAACTTTTAGAGGTAATAAAGCAGAGAATAAAACCACCAGAAGTATTGATTGGTGGAAAATTCACATTAACAAGTTTTGAGTCTAATGGAATAGAAATAATAAAGGATGCGCTTAAAAGAGCATTAAATGTTGACAAGGAAAACATAACAATAAGTTATATGGGCGGCGGAAATTACAAAATAGCAGTCAAGGCAGGAGATTATAAAACTGCAGAAAAAATACTTGAAGATTCTACAAAAATAGTTCTTGATTCAATAGAACAAAACAAGGGAATTGCTGAGTTCATAAGAGAAGAAAAATGAGACACATTCTTAAGTGCACAAAATGTGGTGCTTTTACTATGAAAGATAAGTGTGATTGTGGCGCAAAAGCTGTAAATCCAAAACCAGCCAAATACAATCCTGAAGACCCTTATGCTGATTACAGAAGAAAAGCAAAAAAAGAGTTAGAAAAAAAAGAGTAGTTATTTTCTTTTATCTATTATGTATCCAACAAAAGGATATACTCTAAAAAAATGGTTAGGTCCATCCATTCCATACCCCATTAAAAAGATATCCTTACCCAAATGAAATCCAGAGATATATTCAAGTGCCTCTGGATGTGAGATAATCTGTGAAAAATCACTAACTTCATGAACATTCATATCACTAATTCTTTTATCAGTTGATTTATTTAGAAGGGTTACTGCTTTCATTGAACGCGGCTTTCTATATTTATTTTCCCAATTAAGTAAATATGTAAAATCAGCAGTTGTTAGGGTGTCTGCAATGTCATCTGTCAATAAAACATGTTTTCCTTTTATAGAATGAAGAAGGTCTTTTTCTATTCTTGGTTCTCCTGTTGATTTCTCCCCATCATAAGATGTTAGTTGATACCAATTTAATCTTATCATTGTGGACAAATCTTTGCTTTGAAGTGCTCTTCCAATATCAGATCCAAAAACCATACCACCTGTAAGTGTTGCCACCACATCTATTGAACTAACTTTTTCTTCACCATAATATTCTGAAAGATAATCAGCTAAAGAATCAATTCTTTTTCTTATTGCTCCTTCAGAAATCAGAACTTTTATGGTTTTACCATCAACATTAATTATATGAGGATTAGATTTTTCTTCTGGTGTTGTAACACCATTCGGCCCAACATGTATTATATTATAATATTGTTCATCTTTAATAATTGTTGGTGACTTTTTCCAATCTCCTTGGGCCATTTTAAGCTGAAAAAATCATGACATGCTTTTAAAGCTTTCCATCGTTGAGTAGTAAATCAATCCATATCAAAAACTATTTAAATCTACGGGAATTCCTGAAAAAAATGGCATGGAAAATAGAAAACCTATCAAAAGCAACACCAAAACTGAAGAATCCTATTCTTATTGAAGGTCTTCCAGGTATAGGGAATGTCGGAAAAGTGGCAGCAGATTTTATAATAAGTGAGTTAAACGCAAAAAAACTTTTCAGCTTTACTTCTTATTCAATGCCAAACTCTGTTTTTGTAAATGAACATAACTTGGTTGAGTTGCCTTCTATAGAATTATATTATACAAAGTTGAAAAATGGAAATGATCTGCTCCTTTTAGCAGGAGATGTGCAACCAACAACAGAAGAGGCAAGCTATGAGTTCTGTGAAAAACTATTAGATATAGTCCAAACTCTCAAATGCAAGGAAATAGTCACTCTTGGAGGCATTGGTTTACAAGCCATTCCAAAAGTTCCAAAAGTATACTGCACTGGAAACTCTAAAAAAATAATTGAAAAATACAAAAAAGGAACTGTATTAAATAATAAACTTTATGGTGTTGTCGGACCAATTATTGGTGCTTCTGGATTATTAGTTGGATTGTCTAAAAAAAGAAAAATTGAAGCAATAGCAATGTTGGCAGAAACATTAGGACATCCAATGTATTTAGGTATAAAAGGAGCAAAAGAAATATTGAAAATATTAAACAAAAAATTATCATTAGGAATTGATTTGAAAGAATTGGAAAAAGACATAAAAGATGTAGAAGAAGAAATATTAAAGAGAACAGATGAGCTGAGCAAGGTTTCTAAAAAATCAAAAAAATAGGCAAAGATACTGATTATATAGGATAAATAGAAAAAAATATATACTCTTAAAACCGAATTCTGAATATGAACCCAAAAATAAAGAGGTTATGGTCCAAACAGATCTTTGATTCTAGAGGAAACCCAACCATTGAAACAGATGTTTTTTCAGATTGTTTTTTTGCACGTTCTATGGTACCAAGTGGTGCATCAACAGGAAAACACGAGGCATTGGAATTAAGAGATGGTGGGAAAAGATTTGGAGGAAAAGGAGTGCTAAAAGCTGTTAATAATGTAAACAAAAAAATTGCTCCAAAATTAAGAGGAAAAGACTGCAGGAAACAAAAAGAGATTGATGAATTAATGATTAAACTTGATGGAACAGAAAACAAATCAAAATTAGGTGCAAACTCTATATTATCAGTTTCAATGGCTGTGTGCAAAGCAAGCACAATGCATAAAAG
>JABMPP010000110.1 GCA_013202955.1 Candidatus Woesearchaeota archaeon
ACCCCAAGCTCTCCAAAATAAACACTCCCTATTGTGCCTGTTATATTTTTAACCCATTCTCCATTTACATAAATATTCTCATATTTATAAACAGTTGCATTAACATTTGTTGCATTTTCAGTACCATCATTATTTACTTGAATTGTTATGTTGTTCGTCTCATTAACAATAACATGATAATCAACATTTGCCCATCCCCCTATATTTGGGCCAGGCATAACAACATAAGCGGATTCATAATCATAATTGTTTTCCCAGTCAGTATCCTCACTTGCATTCACAACAAGCATAAGGTTGTAATACCCTTCTTCTGTTGGTGTCCATTCAACAACATCTGTTTTTTCCTCACTTACCCCAAGCTCTCCAAAATAAACACTCCCTATTGTGCCTGTTATATTTTTAACCCATTCTCCATTTACATGTTCCCATTCATATTCATAAACAGTTGCATTAACATTTGTTGCATTTCCAGTACCATCATTATTTACCAAGATTGTTATATTAGTTGCCTCATCAATAAGAGCATTATAATCAACATCCATCTGCCCTGTAATATCTGGCCCTGATTCTACAACAAAAACATAATCAAAATCATAATTGTCTTTCCAGTCAAAGTCTTGTGTTGTGTTCACAAACACTCTCATTATTCTGTCTCCTGGTTCTGTAAAGCTCCAGTCTATAAATTCTGTAATAAAATCATCTGGCGCAATATCCTGAAGGTCAATCACAAGATTGTTTTCCAGCCCACAAATATTTAACCCAATCCTGGTGTCTGAAATATATGAGTTGCTTAGAACAACCCCATTTCCAAGAATCACTATGCCATATGTATTTATGAACACTTCTTCTGTTTGATTGTTATATGTCACATTAAGAACAGAGTAATAATTATCCCAATATCCAGAAATAATATACTCAACCCCATTATACATTATTACTTTTGTTTCCCCCTCAAATACCATAAAATGTTCACAATCATTAAGCTGATAAATATCTGCCACTACTTCTGTGGCTGTTTCTCCTCCATTATTATAACTAGAAATCCTCAACTTATAATCCTCACCTGTAACTGCCCTTCCTCCACTCAAATAATCACCATTTTCATCTCTCAAGTCAAGATCCACATTGATATTGGGTTCTTGAGGCTTTATATACTGATTATATGTATCCATGTTATTTTCTTCATACTCATCAAGAGGATGTTCTGCTGATATTATTATCTCAATATTTCCGCCCATCTGTGGAGTCCAATTGAAGATTACATCATAAACCTCTCCCACATTAAGTTGGGGTATTAGAATGGATTCAATTATCTCAACTTCACCATAATGATTTTCAATAAATAATGTTACATTAATATTGGTTTCATCATGTTCCCCAATATTAACAATCTCTGTGCTTAGGAGGGTGGGTTCATTAAGCTCTAATCCAGAACTTTCTATTTCTTCCACTCCAATATCATGTTCAAACAATGAAATCCCTTTTATTATGCTATACTCTTTTGGAGGATAAATCCCTGTTCCATCAAACTTAAAAGTCATGTTTAGTGTGGTTGAATCAAAATCATAAGGAATTTTATAATTATCATAAAAAGTATAACTTGTACTACCTCTAAATGATTTTAAATATTCATCATTAATATATTGCTTCCATAACAATCCATAGCATCCATACTCATTTATGCAGTATCCACTTAGGTAAAGATCACTTCCCCTTGTTATTAAGTCATCATCATTATGTAAATTAAGATCAAGCTCAATCTCACTGGCTTTCATTGTTGCAGGGAATATCTCATAAGTAACTGAGTTTCCATGGTTGTCTGTTGCTTTTATCTTTAGATCCACTTTATCAACAGACTCATTATTTATCACAAATGAGCTTGTATAAAACGGATTGCTTTGATTTATAGGAACACTAATCCATCCATTACCTTCATCATAATATATCTCAACACCGCTGACTCCAGATACATCACTGACATCCAAAATTGTCTCCACTTGTTCTCCCGCTTTAAACATAGGAGCAATCTCTATGTGGTTCAGCTCAGGTGGCTTCATATCATCTGAAGGTTTACTGAACTCTGCTGTTATTTTTGTTAGGTTAAAAAGTGGATAAAATGATGGAATTGTTATCTCAACACGATATTCTCCATCAGATGCTAAATTATATCTTAATTTTCTATAATCCCATTCCTCAAAAGTTGTGATGTTTTTTTCTTCTACTAATGTGTTATTTAAGTATATCTTATACCTGGGTTTGTCAAGATAAAACACAAAAATACCATTTACTGATTGAACCCATATTTCTGTGAACTTTAATAGATTAGAATTACCCTGGTAACCTTTCATTAACCTGTCTTTCAGCACCACAGTGTTGTTTTCTATAGAAATACTTACAGGTGTGAAAGGAGAGGTTCCAAAATAAATATCTCTTGTGTCTCCTGGCACAGGCGTTATTGCCGTAAATGCACTTTCTGACAGATAATGCTCTTCATTAACCGATCTATAAGCAGCTTTCTCTTCAATACTGTCTCCAATCAGGTAATTTAACCTAATAGAATTTGAAAATGACCAGTTTGTCCAATAATTTTCAGGAACAGGATTTTTCCCCATAAAATAATAAACCCTGTCAAGAGGCACAGCAATCATTTTTATACTTGTTGTAATAATGCCCCCAGACCATTTTGGTATTGGAGCTGCCCAAAAAAAAACATTTCCATAATATTGAGGATTATACGCAGGATAATTAAAGTGATAATTGTAAATAGCTACATCATCAATTGAATAATTTAAAACAGATGATGTTGAATCATTTATATTGTGAAGAATCCATCCCATTGCATATTGCTCAGATGCTGTTGCATAAAGATCATCTCCGCCAGGGCATCCTGAAATAAGAAGCATTACTGAGACTAGTAAAACCATTTTCATGTATTTCAGATTATTGCTTTTATTGGATATTTTCATTTATCGGGACTCCAGTATACCATAGAATTATATCGGTATCAAAGTTATTTTCAGGCTTGTTTGTGAGATAGACTATTCTATCACCATATGTTGGATCACTATAAACTACAGAGAATCTATAATCCTCATTATAAACCACAAATTTTTTCTGCCATTCATACAATTTAAGATCTTTTCCATCAAATGATTTTGCTACCACCCTGAAAGGCCTTTTCTCAAGTATGTTAAGATTTCTCTCAACATTTGATTCAAATGGAACCTCTACATTCTCCATTATAAAATATTCAAAAGACCAGTTCAATGTGTCTCCACTAGCAATTACAGTGTAATTTCCAGCTGGAAGTGAAAAAACACCAGAATCCACATTTCTTATACTCAAAAGAGGTTTTTCTGATGATATCTCGTTCTGGTCATGTAGGTATATAGTTGCTCTAAGCCTTCTTTCATCAGCATTTAGGTTAACTGCTAATCTTGAGAACTTTGTTATTTGATACCTAACACTATATTCATTATCTGGTGAATTTATATAAACACTCCCTATCAGATTTCCTTCCAGCCCTTGTGGAATATTTATTATTAATTTTACACTTACACTTGAGCCAGCAGGAAGGAGTATATTTGTTGTGTTTAAATAAGCAGAATCATACTGGTTCCCTTCTTCATCTCTTATCACCCCTGCTTCTAAACTTAGATTTATGTCACTGTCTTGGATGTTTCTTAGGATTATATCTCTTTCAAAGTGTGTTTCTGTAACAGAATCTATTTGGATTGTTAAAGGTGTAATGATTAATTCAGCATCAACAGCTTTTTTTACATCAACTCTGCCAGCCCCCTGCTCAAAAACATCATAACCAATGTCATATGATGTTAATATCATTACAGATTTTATCTCTTCTGGGGTAAGCTGGGGATTTGCCTGTTTGATCAAAGCAACTGTCCCTGCAACATGTGGCGTTGCCATGCTTGTTCCTGAGATTGAGGTGTGTTCACTGTCCAGACATTCATTGTTAGCCCATGCATCGCCCCATTGGGCTGCACATATATTTACACCAGGTGCAGATATGTCTGGCTTTACTATTAAGGTGCCGTCACTTAATCTCTCAGGCCCTCTTGAGCTGAAACTAGCGATCTCATTGCATTTATCACTGGCAGCAACAGTTATGGCTTTTCTTGCACAAGCAGGACAACCTATTGTTTCTGAACCAGGCCCTGAATTTCCGGCTGCTATTACTGATACAACACCTGCTTCAACAGCATTGTCAACTGCAATAGCACTTGGATCGGTGTCCCCATATCCTCCAGAATGACCTAAACTCATGCTTATTATATCAACATGATCAGAGAAATTACCGTCCTGGTTAGGATCAACAGCTCTTTCAATTCCCACTATAACTCCTTCCATGCTTCCAGAACCACCAGAACCCAGAACTTTATAAGAATATATCTTTGCATCAGGTGCAACCCCTTTCAAAACACCATTTCCTGCTGCAGTTGCTGCTACATGTGTTCCATGACCATGGTCATCCTTTGGGTCATAATCATCATTTATAATATCATAACCACCAATAACTTTACAACCAACTCCAAAACAACCACCTAAATCAGGGTGAGTATAATCAACACCAGTGTCTATTATGGCTATTGTGACTCCTTGCCCTGTTATATTATTCCCACTAATATTATCATCTAATCTCCAAACATCATCGGCATTTATCACTCTAATACTTTCATGCAGGTTTATTCTGACCTCTTTGTTTTGGTGTATTTTCTTAACACCCTCAATCTTCTCAAGCTCTTCTGCTTCTTGTTTTGAAATATCAAGAGAAACACCATTAAACACCTTTTTATACTCTGCCCTCTTTCTCTGCTCCAGGTTTTCTATCTTTTCTTCAAACTCTTTTTCCATTCTAATATGCTGGAGCTCTATATTTATTTCATGTTCAGCCAGTTTTGATGGAATCTCTGCTTTAAGGGATTCTATCTCTGCTACTGCGCTTCCAGTAATCTTTGATTTTGACCTCTCTAATTCCTCAATCTCTTCTCTTAGCTCTTTCTTGTATTCAAGAACTGGCTTTTCATCAAATTCAACAATATAACCTCTGGAGTTTTCCTTATTTTCTGCTATCAAGCTGGTTAAATCCAAACTAACAGAACCCCCATCTTTGTCAAGCATATTTATATAAGGGGACAATTCATCTGTTCTTTGTATATGATTTTCATAATTTTCTGCCTTTACAAGATATTCATTATCCATTATATCAAAACTAAATGCAGATAGATCCATATCTCCAACATGTATGACACCAAGCTGTTTCAGTAATTCAAGCTTATTTACAGGCAAGCTGCTTCCTCCAGGGCCTCCACCTCCACTGCCTCCTCCATTTGAATCAGAACCACACCATTCAGGAACCCATTGGTCTGATTCTGGCTCAGGTTCTCCTGGTTCTCCTTTTGTCAATACATAAACCAATGCTTCAGCCTGATTTTCTGGATATATGAATTTCAGGTTCTTGTAGTTTGTGTATCTGTTTTCATGAACAACTATCCCATAATCTGTGATCCCATTATACAGATATGGTAAACGAACAGAACCATATTCAAATAATTCAACACCACTTACATTTATTATGTTGATACTAACACCATCAAAACCAAATCCTGCTTCTATCACATCAGGCATACCATCTTTTTCTTTTGGTTCAGAGATAAAAACAAAACTATCTTCATAATTTAAGAAAATCTCTGCGCCATGATCTGTGTATATTGACATATTGGAATTTTCCATATATCCATCTGCGTTTAGATCAACTTTGATATCCGCACCTGATGCATCAGCTGATAAAGATATTTGATATGTATTACCATCTAATATTAAATTACCGGTTAAATTTGAATAACTTACTTCATGGTCAAAACTAGCTCCATGTCCATGATCTCTTATTAATAATATATCATCATTAGTATTAATGTCCTTAAACTGTAATATTCTTGAATATTCATTTGCACTTACAACAAAGTATTCTTCATCACTTATCCAGTCACCTTCATAAACCACAAGATCTCTAAATGTCTGACCATCACCAAGTAACTTTCCTAACTTAATCTCACTGCAGTTAAGATCGCTGCAGGCAAACATATACTCATCATACACAACTCCTGCCTTGTTTGTGAATCTTATCTTGTAATGGTATGGGCCTGCTTGTGTAAATTTGATTTCTTCAGCATTTGTGATATTCAACCCATCATAAGCAAAATCAAATGAATCAAACAAGAAGATATTTTGTTCATCTTCTTCATTCTCAGCAACTTCACTGGTTCTTCCTCCTGCTGGTACATGCAACTCATCAGTGTTTTCATAATACACATCAAAGGAAGCAATATAAACCTCTGGTCCTGGTTCATCATTTGTTCCAAGATCAGCTGATGTTGCAATCTTGCACTTGACATTTGATGAAATATCATTGTTTATAGTTGCTGTACAACCTAAATTATTCATAGGACTTGTATTTGTATCTGAAATCCTTATTTTCTCTTTTCCTAAATAAAATTCAACAGCATCCACTCCTGTGCCCTGTATTTGTCCTATCCATCTAACAGATATCTCTGCTCCATCAACTAATCTATAGCTATCTCTTTTTTCTAATTGATCAGTTACCTCTCCATTTACAGTAAACACCACGCTTGTATTGCTGATATAACTTGCAGTAACCTCATAATCAGTCCCCACTACTGTGTATGTATTTGTTGCTCCTTCTGCTAAAATATCATTTATTGCATTTTTCATCAATGTTAAAGAAATATCATATAGAGATGGATGACTTGCTCTTGTTATTATATACTGTTCTCCAAGCAATGTTAATCTCTTGCCTTCAATGTCATCCAAATAACCACCATTGGTGTTATGATCAGATTTTAATGCTGGTGCAAACATTACTCTATACTTATAAACCATGTTACTCTGATCAAATTTGAGATAATCTTGTGGAATTTCAAGGTCATCATCTGGGTCAAAACCAAATCTAACAGACGCTGATTCAGGCAGTTCAATTAGTTGCACATAAGTATGATCACCATGCTCATTTGATATTTGTCCATCTTCAAGAATCTCCAAGTGAGTTGATGATATTACTGACATTACTGTGTTTAGCGATTCATTTATCTCAAGCATATTATACTGTGTCTTTATTTGATATAAACTGACACAAGCACCATCAAAACAAGAATCAGCACATGTATAATCCACATAACTGATATTAAGTCCATCACAATAATATTCCCTTACAAGCTCATCACCTGTTGTGGCATCTGTTAAACATGCATCTGTTGCCTGGTTGTTATTAGTTTGGGTTGTTCCTTTTTCAAAATAATTTCTACCACCATCAGAATCAACACAATAAGGCGCCAAAATATTTATCATCACATTTGCGCTATCATCATATTCTCCGTCAGTAACAACAAATGTTATATTATATTCTCCAGGTTCAGCATATGAATAATTAAAAACAGGGTCAAACCTGAAACTTAAATCATCGAGGTCCCACAAATAGTTCAGATCATCTCCCTCTGGGTCATAACTTAAGGAGCCATCAAATGTGATTACTTCTCCAACACCAAATGTTTGATACTCATTTGGAGAGCTTATAACTGCAACTGGTGGATTGTTTTCGGCAACACTAAAATTCCAACTGTTCTGCAAATAACCGGTTGTTGTTTGTATTGGCCCTTCATCATCCCTAAATTCAGAATAAACTCTATATGTTCCTGGTTCATTCACAATGACATTCTCTGCATTCCAGATTACGTCCAGTGCAAGATATTCTCCAGCAAGAACAACTCTTGGTATAGTTTCATCAATAACAACTTCATAAGTTTCCCAAGAATTATTATTTAATCTCTGCACTTCCATGAACAAATTTCCCATAATATCTGTGGTTCCTGTGTTAAGGATTTGGGATTTCGGTGGCAGTGTAATATGTAATCCACCATAATTATTCCCCTGCTGAAACATTGGCCATTCATTTATTGTTGGAGTATATGCATAAGGAAGATCCCAAACATAAACCATATCTTCAGCTCCTAAAACAACATCTACATCACCATCAGAATCAATGTCTGTTATAACAGGGGTTTTTATACTTATATACCTTCTTCCACCACTTGAGTATTTTGGAAATCTTTTAGGCCAGCCAGGGACAGCAGTTCCATCACTGTTAAATGCATATAATATTCCATTGGCTTCTGTATCCACAACTAAAATCTCTTGTTGATAATCTCCATCAATATCTCCTAATATTGTGCCCGCAACATACCCATTTTGTTGTAAATCAATTGGCCATCCAGGAAGATTTGTTCCATCTGCGTTGAACACATAAACTTTTTTCTGATTACTTATTGCTATCTCTAAATCTTCATCATTGTCAATATCACCTATTACAGGTGAGTTATATACAATACAATATCCCCCACAATTATTATTAATATTATTTGGCCAACCATCTATAACCGTGCCATTGTGATGGTAACCTAAAAGCTTTTTATTCCCCCCTATGAATATTTCCAAATCTCCATCATGATCAATATCTGCTAAAGCTGGGGAGGACCAAATCTGATAAGATGTAGTTTTTGGCCAACCCTCCATCATTGTCCCATTATGGTGGAATACATATGTATTATGGGGATATAAGCTGCCTATAACAAACTCAAGGTCTCCATCACCATCTAAATCACCAATAGCAGCAGACCCTCTAGGATCACCAGAAACTAACACTGGCCAACCCTCCATCATTGTCCCATTTCTGTGGAAAACCTTAATTTTTCTATCTCTACCAGTTATTATGTCTAAGAAGCCATCATTATCTAAATCAACTAATGTGGGTGTAATAAAAGAAGAAGTGTCACCAACAGGCCAACCATCAACAACAGTTCCATCATGATTCCATACATAAAGATTATTGTTTCCAATACCTGCAACAATTTCTAGGTCTCCATCATTATCCAAATTCCCTAAAATAGGAGAGGACAAGGTATTACTGCCTGATTGCTTTGGCCAACCAGGCAATATATCACCTAAATGATTAAAAATATATATACCTCTACTACCAGATGTAGAGGATCTTGCTTCTGTAGTCACTATCTCAGAATATCCATCACCATCTAAATCACCAACTCCCACCGAAGGAGATGTAAATCTCCTATTGGGTGTTATTGAAGCAGGAAATCCTTCTAACATGCAATTATCTATATAAACATTGTTTACTATTTCTTCTTTAACTATTCCTCCAGAACTTATAACCTCTAACTTTAAATCAAAGAAATTGTTAAAACAGTCTAGGAAATCAGGATCCCAAACAAATAAAGGACCACTTATAATTTCTGATTCAGAAGTATGTATTTGAATCCAATCTTCATCTTCATGCTCTTTATAACTCAAAGAGTAACTTATAAAACCAGTTCCTTGAGCTTTTCCGGAAATAATAATATTTTCATTTTGAGAAATATGAATTTTCTCATTGTTATTCTGAAAATCAATTTTAATATTATCAATAGTGAATAAAACACGATCTTCAACTTTAGTACCATTATTATCAGAAACAATTAATTTAACAGTTGTTAATCCTTCTGGGTACAAAGATGTGTCTATTGTGGTAAGTGTGTCACTAATAACCTCACTGTTAGATAAATAAACTAAAGTCCAATTATCTGGATAAGCACCAGTTCCAATATAAACAGAATAATTTGAAAATCCATCTCCTGCAGCAGATCCTATAATATCAATAATTCTATCAACATTAAAATCTCCCAGGGCATTATCTAAATCTATATTTGCAACAGGAGCAGAATCAAATTGTAAAGCATTATAAGCATTAACTCTGCCTAAACCAATATATTTATTAGAACCAACAGGTTCTGTAGAGCTTCTTAAAATCTGTCTGACATCTTCATTAGAAAAATCAGAATTCTTCGACAAAATCAAACCAGCAACTCCTGCTGCAACAGGACCGGCCATTGATGTGCCACTTTTTCGTGCATAAGTTTGATTTGGGGTAGTGCTAAAAACATAATAACCAGGGGCAGCTATATCTACATACGAACCATAATTGGAAAAAGAAGCCTTATTATTAGACCAATCAATAGCAGCAACACCAATAACATTACCAAAAGCAGCTGGATAAAATTTCTGTTTGTTATTGTTGTTTCCTGCTCCGGCAACTAAAACAACATCATTGTCAAAAGCATAATCTAAAGCGTTTTTTAGTGAATTAGAAGGATAAGTGCTTCCAAAACTCATGCTTATAATCCTGGCACTATTATCAACAGCATAATTAATGCCTGCAATTATATCACTATACTCCAAACTGCCATGTCCATTGGTGGTTTTCCAGCCAGCACGCACAGCCATAATCTTACAATTCCAGCAAGTGCCAGCAATGCCTATGCTATTATTTGTATTAGCAGAAACAATCCCCGCACAATGGGTGCCATGACTCTGGATATCATTTGGGTCATTATCACGTTCAGAACAATCCTCATTACCATGACAACTAAAACTTGAAGTATCTACAAAATCCCAGCCAACAACATCATCAATAAAACCATTACCATCATCATCTACCCCATTTAAATCAGAATCATCCATTATTCCATTATTGTTTAGGTCTTCTGCACTATTGATCCAAACAGACCTGTTTAGGTCTTCGTGATCATAATCAATTCCTGTATCAATAATAGCTATAGTTATATTTTCATCTCCTATTTCAATATCCCATGCTTCAGGACCATCAACATCAATATCTGAGACTGGATTTGGGTATCCGGAAAAACCCAATATATTATTTAGGTGCCAACGTCTGGAAGCAGAATATTGAAAATAATAATCATCAGGCATAATATCAACATAAGCAATATAATTTGGTTCTGCAAACTCAACTTCCTCAAAGTTTTTCAATTTTTCAACTTCTGCTAAAACATCATCAGAATCAATCTTTATGTTGAATAATCTATCAAATCCATATTCTACCTTTTTATTATAGTTCCTGCTATTAGATTCAACTTCAACGATTTTTTTGATATCAACTGCACTTGATAATGAACTATCTTGATTCTTGAAATTTTGTAATTTAGAAAGAGCACCACTCTTAGAATCCACATTAGACTCTTTAGTGAATTTGATAATAACTTCTCTAGGAACAAACTTTTCATAACTTTCATTTGGTATAATAAGACCTTCTTCATTTGTTACATAATTAACAGTATCTTCTTCAACTGGATTTTGAATATCATTATCACTGATAATTTTTTCTTCTCCAGTATTTACAGAATTCCCTGTTATTAGATTTCCAATAATACTTTCTTCTCCAACATTTACAGCATTTCCTGTTATTAAATTTACAACACCATCGGCTTCAGCAGGCGGGTCAGTCAGGTTAATCTGCTCTCCAGTTTCATATTCATCTTTTAATGTTGCTACTGTCAGCTCTGCTTCTGGAATTAGTTCTATAACACTAACAACAACACTCTCTTGAGCTGTTAAATCACCATCATTCACAATCAATGTTGCAGTGTATATTCCCTCTTCTGCATAGCTGTGATTGGTAACTGAATCAAACTCAAAGAATATATCACCAAAGTCCCATATGTAATCTAAATCATCACCATCAGGATCATAGCTGTCAGAGCCGTCAAATAATATCATTTCATCTACTGTAAAATTCTGGTTCTCTAATGGAGAGCTAATAACAGCAGTTGGTGCTCTGTTGACATTTATCACTTCTATTGTTATTGTTTCAGAAACACTAGTAATTCCATCAGTTGCATGAAATGTTACTTCATAATTTCCAGCTTGGTCATATGTTGGTTTCCATTTGAAAACTTTTCTTATTATATCTTCTTCAAGAACATCTGTCAAAGCAATCTCTCTTAATGTCGCACCTTCAGGCAGATTTGCAGTAATTTTCAGGTTATCTCCTTCAGAACTAATTGCTGATATTCTAAATTCCAATAATTCATTTTCATTTACTCTTTTATCACCTATTGGATTTAAGATAACAGGAAAATCATCAACATTAAAACAATGATCATAACCACCAATACAATATTCTCTTCCGATACAATTATCCACTAATTCTAGATTAGTTAATCCAACACATGCTGAGTTTATTGTTCCTGGATTAACACATGTTGGGGTGTTTAATGTTCTGTAAACATCATCATTTACTCCACAGAAATAAGCTGAATAATATGGCTCTCCACAGTCAGAATTAGAATAACATTCTATTTCATTTGTTGTGTAATTTGGAATAATTTCAACAACAGGGGGTCTATCAATGGGTGGTTCCGGAGTTTCAGGTTCTTGTATTTTATTTACGCTTACCAATCCAGATCTTATGCTTCTGTCTGTGTCAAGATCTGTTGCAATGAAATAATACTCTGGGTCTGTAAACAAGTCACTGACCCATTCTGATTCCCATGTTGTTGTTGCAACACCATTCACAACCTCTTCAATTGAAATATAATCTTGTTCATCATCTCCAACTCTATCATCCTCAAATATACTGAAAACTATGCTCTTTCCATCACATATATTGCATCTAATTCTTAATTCAACTAGAGTTCCTTCCAAAACATTTGTGCTTGACCATTCAGCAGTTCTGAACTTGAATTCTTCCTTTATTTCAACTCCTTTTATACATTCTTCTCTTTCTGTAACATCAGGCTCACATTCATTTGGTTCACAAACACCGCTAACACACTCTCCTTGGCTGCTTTCTGGATAATCATAATAAAAATTTCCTTTACAACTATCAGCACCACACTCAACAAACTCTCCACAAGATGTTCCAGTTGGTTTTGGAGTGTTACATGTTGCTCTTGAACCTCCACACAGATCTGTGCAAGGGTTTCCATCATCCACACATGTTTTCTGATTACAGCTACACCCATTTGGATCAACAGGAGCACCTTCTATTGTGTCTACACAATTATCCTCAATATCTAAAATACCATCATTATCAGAATCAACTAAGAATAAAGGGGGAGCCTGAACAATATATACAAAACTAATCAAAACTATCAAAAATAACACACTTTTAGTTAATTCATTCTTCATAGTTACAAGCCCCACCATCTATCTTTCCAGTAATATTTGTGTTATTAACAATAAAATCAAATGGAAAACCATCATTGAAAATGCTTTTATTATAATATCCAGCATCTAAAATATGAACTCTTGTTATGTTTTCATAACCAGTTCTAAGCAAATATACTAATGTTAAGTTATCTGCGATTGAATCAATATAATCACAATCCAAGGTTATGTTGTATTGTTCAAGAGGCCAATCTCTCTTTGTCATATTGTTGATTAAAGCATTAGTAACATTGTAAACTGTCATTAATCTTACAGGAACAGTTGTGCTGAAGTAATGCAACTCTGACATAACATATTCATTATCCAGAATAAAAGAATAATCAACATTTATTGTGATATCTTTTTTAGTTATAATAACCTCTGTTTTGTTTATTTTTGGGTTTATTATTTCATAATCTGATTTTTTACTTGCTTCAAAATGAATTATCCATTCATCAACATGTTCTGTAATATAACCTGCTAGTTGATCTTCCATTTCAGTTATGTTTGGTCTGTCATATTCAATATCATTATCTAAATAAACAGGAACCTGTGTTTCAATAATTGTTATATTTACTCCCATTAAACTTTTATTTAGATAGCCTCCTTGCTTTCCTAGCTCTTTTACAGCTTTCATTCCAAGATCTTTTATATGACCTTCAACATAATTTTTTACAGGAACACTTTCAGAAACAACAGAAACCTTTTCAATATCTTTTTCTGCTTTTTTCTTATCAACATTCATCTTAAGAGCTATATAGCTGCCAAAGAATACCATTATGACTATTCCGATTATTACAAATAATGTTAACTGTGATTTCTTATTCTTCATCTTTGAATCTGTTCTCCATACCATCCATTCCTTTTAACTGCTTTAGGAAATATTCCATACAGTCTAATGCGCAGAATGTTGCTTTTTTCTTGAATCCTTCAGGACCAAACAATAATGTATAATTTCTTGTGCTGTTTGGATGAATCACCTCTCCACAAATAGAGCAGAATTTTTTGTGCTCGATCTCTTTTTCCTTTATTTTGTCTTCAACTAATCTTCTGATGTGTATTGCACCGTGTCTTAAATCTTTTTTTACCTTAACTAACTCATCATATTCCAGAGCGTCAACTGCATCCCTAAATCTTACATTCATTCCCCATCACCTTTTTTCATCTTCTCAAAATCAACATACCACCTATTTTTTTTAGAGTCAAATCTAAACACTGCATAATATTTTTTCTTGTCTTCCAAAGCAAACAGAATTGGCATTGGTAAAGTAGTTTCGTAACTAGAACCTCTTCTATATATTTTCCGCTTAAACTCTACCATGCTTAAAAAATCCTCCAGATTTTTTGGCACTAAAAAATACTTCGCATTTTTTGTGCACGAAAAATGTTATGACATTTTTCTTTGCACCCCAGAAATTCAAAGAATTTCTAAAGGTTTTATATAACAGTATACTTATTTATATATTACTTTATGAGTTTATAATTATACTTATATATAAATGTTTCTATTTTCCTATAATCACAGGTAAAAGGTCTTATTTATACTTATATTTATACTTATTAAAAAACCCCAATTCAAAAAATAATTAATATTAATAAATACTTATTAATATACTTATATATTAGAAAAACTATTTATTTAATTAAACACATATGATAATTGAGCTGAGTATTGATTATCTCCTATTTTTGTTCCAATCTGGAGATTATTTGATTCTATAAACATGGTTCCAAGAACCTTGCCTTCTTGTTCATATGTTAATCCTAATTGGAACTTTCCAGGCACGGTTGCTAATCCAGTAACACTATCCACACTCAAATCTTTTAGATTGGTTGATGCTCTAAACCCATACTCAACTCCGACTAATTCTTTGCTAGCAAAACTTTTTTGCCATTCAAGAAGTGAATCCTGTTTAATCCCTTTAGTGACTAAGGAATCTGTTTGTGGTATATTTGCATCCCTGTATATGCCAGAAATCAATCTACTTCTTTCTGATTCTATCTCTAATAAAAACGACTCTCTTATATTCTCTTTATTTAAAATCTGTTTTGAAAAGGGTATATAATCTGTTAAAGGGCTTATAAAATCTAATCCTTCATATGTTATATCAGATAATTTCCCTGCAAAAACTTCCTCTCCTTTTTTGATATTAATAAACCCTAATTTAGGAAGTTCTTCTGTAATAAGATTATTCATTGCTGTATTAAAGCTTGTTTCCTGGTTGCCTTTTAAATCAATATACTTAATAGGATTATTCTGAACATACACATATTTATTCTGGCTCTGCGTATCAGTTATTTCCCCTTTCACAGTATCTGCAGTAATAAATCGACCAGTCCGAGGATTATAATATCTGGCACCGTAATACAGCAATCCGGTTGAGTCTTCTTCTTTTGCATTGTATTTTATCTTGGCATCTCCAACTTCATTAACAGTTTCTCCAAATGGGTCATAGTCTGCTCTCCAAACTGGCAATCCTTCACTATTAGTCACAGCTGCAGGGCTTCCTAAATGATCATTGTGGTAAAAATATATCTCATAAGCATTTACAGAGCTAATTAGAAGAATCATACACAATCCAACTACAAAGAAAAATTTTGTATTTTTCGTGTACAAAAAATTCTTTGAATTTTTTCGTATTAGTTTATTCTTCATTTAAACCCCTTTACCTCCATTTCAATCAAAGAGAAAACATGTTTTCCCTGCTTTGTCTCTAAATTCGGATACAATCTCTTTACCAAAACTTTATTTGCTCCAGAAATAGCTTCAACTCTAACAACACCAATCCTCACTAAGAAATCCAGTCTTTTTTTTGTTGTTGCATAAGAAATTCTTGCTCTTTTCATCAATTCACTGAGAATAATCCCAGGATTTTCATATATTAATCTCAATACCCCGCTCTCTGATTTAGGAAAAAGAGTGGCCATATTTGTTATAGACATTTTTGTCTATATAAACCTTTTGGAAAAAAACAACAACAAAAAATTAGAAATCAAATAACAGAAAACATCTTGGCAACAACCAATCCAACTAATAATCCTAACAAAGCGCCTGCTAAAAATTGATTTATATGGCTGTGCATGTGCAGATGATAAGGAATAGTGCTTTTCAACTCTTCATGAAGCCAATCTATTCTATCCTCAGTTCTCTGGAGGATCTTTTCTTTTGTTCTCATATATTTCAGATCTTCAGCCAACCTGTCATCTTTTATAATGTCCTTAACCCAGTCTGCAAAATCGTTTTTGCCCTCTTTAATATGATAATTAAAAGTGCTTTTGCTCATTGTTTTAAGAGCATCCCTTAACTCTTCAAGGCTTTTTACTTCATTTCCCATATGAAGCTTAAAATACTCTTCTCTTTCAACATCTTGTAATGGGTGTTTTTTCATTTAATCTTTCTCACTATGTGCTTTAACACTTGTATAAGATGTGATTCTCTTGTTTTATCATCCAACAATTTTTCAGCCAGCTCAACTTCTTTCAACACATCCTTTGTCCAGTTATGGAAATCATTTCTTAACTCACCAACATGGTAATAGAATGTATCGTCTGACATCTGGTCTAAAGCTTCAGCTAACCCCTTTAAATCTTTAATAACTGAACCATCCACAACAAAGAAATAATGCTCTGGTTTTACCTTAACAGAAGTCTTTTTAGTTGTTTTTTTATTTTTAACAGGCTTTTTAGCCATACTCTCACCCCTTTTAACTATGTTATAACTTCTTTATTTATCTATTTTTCTATTTTTTCAGTCTAATTATCAAATCATTCATAACATTCATGAATGCAATAAATCCTTCATAAGGACTGTCATATGGATTAAAGTATTTATGCACATCCCCATCAGCAAACCATTTAGTGCACATATAATAAAAATGATCAGATGTTTGCAGTTTTCTCCAATCATCCATTATTTTTTTATTCTTCGATCTTCTAACAAACTTTTCCAGCTCATAAAGCTCTTTTATTGCCTCTTGCTGCATTTTGTTTCCCAACCATGCAGATAGATCTCTTTCAAGATCTGCCCATGAAACAGTGTATGGGAAATCAATTTCAGCCATTGGTTTATAATTATCAATAACCTCAGAAGGTGTCATAAAATTATTATCAGGATGTTTTAATATCTCATGTGGAAGATGCTTTAAAAATCTGAAAATTCCTGTTGTGCTCCACTGATGCTCTCCAAATGTTTCATAATCCATAAATAAATTAACACAGTTGCCGTTTCCATTTACTTTATCAATCCATCTAGCAAATTTTGGAGCAGTTAATGGGAATTCTTTCCAATCATGAGTTGAGAATCTAAATGCAATATCATCACTAAGCTTATAATTCTTCATAAGCAATTTTATCTTCTTAGTTCCAGCTGGCCTATAAACAAAATTAGGTGATCTCCAGCCAAGCACTTTTTCAACACCTTCTGCTAAGATTCCTTTATATCCCATTTTTTCAATAAAAGAACCTAACTCATTATTGTAAATAAGCTCGGTGTTTCTGAAAACTTTTGGTCTATACTTAAACATCTCAAAAATCTTCTTCTTATGCATATTAACCTGCTCTTTAAACTCTCTTTTAGAGTAAAGAAAAGACAATGAATGATGATATGTTTCAGAAAGAAACTCTACATTTCCTGTTTTTGCTAATTCCTCAAAGCTTTCAATCACATTTGGAGCATGCTTCTCTAATTCTTCAAGCAGAACTCCAGTCAAACTATAACTAACCTTAAATTTTCCATCAGTTTCATTAATTAAATCCAATATAGCCTTATTTGTAGGGATATAGGATTTTTTTGCAACTCTTTGTATTATCTCTTTGTTCTTCTTCTCATTAAAATAATCATGATTCTTCCCAATATCAAAAACAGAATAATTCTTTAACCTCAAAGGCTGATGAGCCTCAAAATAAAAACACACACTTACCATTTTAAGTCCCCAAAACCTCATTATAAACATCTATGCACTTACCAGCTGGAACCCCCCAATTAAATTCCTGCAACTCCTCATTTGCATTCTCTCTTAAAGTATCACTTAAAGCATTATACTTTAATGTGGCAATCATCTTGTTTGCCATGTCATCAATATCCCAAAAATCTGTTTTAAGACAGTTTTTAAGAACCTCTGAAACACCAGACTGCTTTGATATTAACACAGGCACATCATTTCTTATTGCTTCTAATGGCGTAATGCCAAAGGGCTCTGAGACAGAGGGCATAACATAAAGGTCAGCTAACTGATATGCTTTATCAACATCTTTGCCGGCTAAAAAACCTGTAAATAAGACCTTATTTGCCATGCCAAGCTCTGCTGCCTTCTCTATTATATGAGGCTCCATGTCACCAGTGCCGGCAATAACAAATCTAACATTATTGACCTTCTCAAGCACTTTCTTAGCTGCATACAAGAAATAATCAGGCCCTTTTTGAAGCGTTATCCTGCCCAAAAAAAGCACTGTTTTGTGCTTGGAAGATCTATTAGATTTTATCCCAGATCTTAATCTGTGATCGTGCTCAACAGCATTATGAACAACTCTTATTTTCTTGTTGTCAACCCCATAATGCGTTGTTACCTTGTTTTTTGTAAAATTGCTTACTGCAATAACTCTATCAGCAGCATTCATTCCTTCTTTTTCAATATCATAAACATATTGATTAGGATTTCCGCCTGTTCTGTCAAACTCTGTGGCGTGTATCTGTGCAACCAATGGTTTTCCAGACTCTTTACTCACAGCAATACCTGCTTTGTATGTCATCCAGTCATGAGCATGGATAACATCAAAATCCTCATCTCTTGCGATTATTTTTACTTTTTCTGTAAAACGATTAACTTCATCATAAAGATCTCTGCCATAAATAGAATCCTCTTTCCCAGATTTTTTATGATATCTAAGAAGTTTTTCATCATAATCTTCAGAAGTTATGTAAGGTGTTAAAATAGAATTAACTTTTTTGAACTTTACCTTTTGTTTGATAAAATTATTAGCAACAATAAGATTCACATGTTTAGCTTGGGCAGAATCAGGCCCATTTGGCATTACAAATGTTATCTCAACGTCTTTCTCAGCAAGAGCTTTTGTCAGTCCATGGCAAGCAGTGCCCAAACCTCCTGTACTATAAGGTGGGAACTCCCATCCAAGCATAAGAATTTTCATTTATTCCTCTTTTAATCTACTAAAATTGCATGCAGCTAATTAATATTCTGCCATAACTGATATTTAAATGTTCTTATAAAGAGAGAATAGCTACTTTTATGTCTTTTATTTAAAAATAGAAACATATTTATATCAGTTATTGTTTAATAATGACATAAAATACCCAATAAGTGTGATATTATGTCAATTTTTGACGCTCAAGAAATAGTTATTACAAAGGAACTTGTAAGAGATCCAAGGATATCTGATAACAAAATATCCAAAAAAACAAAGGTTCCGCTGAAAACAGTAAACAGAAAGAGAAAAAAATTAGAAGAAAATGGAATCCTGAACTATTTCACATACATAAATCATTTTAAGAAAGGAACAAAAAAATTCACAGCAAGACAGATGTATACAATATCCTTAAAACAAGGAATAACAAGACAACATTTCCTAAATTCAATGAAAGCATCAATGTTTGTGACAAAACATGGTATGAAACATATTTTAGAGTCACATCTTGGTGAAACAGATGGTCATCTTGTTTTAATATTGTTCTTAGAGTCAAGAGTTGAGTCAGATATTCTTGAGATATTCAATGCAGATATAGTTCCAGGTTTAAAGCACAAATTAGGAGAGAACTGCATAAACAAGGTAAAAGTAACAACATTATCGCAATCACTTAGAATGCTTCATAATTATTTACCTGATACAAATATAGAAGGAGGTAAGATATCGCCAACATGGCCTAATGAAAAAATCTTTGTGGATTAATAGTAAAATATATATAACCATATGACATAAATAAAACAAAAAGGGGTGAATGAGATAAAGCAAAAAGCAGATTACTTATTTGAAGTATCTTGGGAAGTTTGTAATAAAGTGGGTGGAATTTCTACTGTTATTAAGTCAAAAGCAGCGCATCTTATTAAGTATTATGGTGAAAAATACTTTACAATAGGTCCTTATTTTATAAAAAAAGTAACAGGAGAGTTTCAGGAGGAAATTCCAACAGATGAATTAAAATCTGTTTTTGATAAATTAAAGGAAAAAGGGATAATCTGCCATTACGGAAAATGGTTGATAGGGGGAGAGCCAAACACAATTCTTATTGATTTTACAGGCTATGTCAACAGCATAAATGATGTAAAAAAGGAGCTTTGGGACAAATACAAGATTGATTCGATTGGGTCAGAATATTATGAATTTGATGAACCAATGATATGGTCTCATGCAGCTGGAATGCTTATAGATGAGTTATCTAAGGTTTTTAAGGGAAAGTGTGTTGGACATTTCCATGAATGGCTTGCAGGGCCGGGTCTTCTTTATCTGAAAAATTCAAATGTTGGAACTGTTTTTACAACACACGCAACTGTTCTGGGAAGAACAATAGCTTCTGATGAAAACATAGACTTATACAGCAATCTAGATAAGATTAATCCTGATGATGAGGCATATAAATACAAGGTTCACACAAAATATCAAACTGAAAAAGCAGCAGCACAGAATGCTGATGTTTTTACAACAGTTTCTGAGATAACAGCTATTGAAGCAGGATCATTGCTAAAAAGAAATCCTGATGTGTTGTTGCCTAATGGGCTTAATCTTGATAAATTTCCAACAATGGAGGATATATCAATAAAGCATCAAAAATACAAGAATAAGATTAAGGAATTTTTATTATATTATTTTTTTCCATATCAAGTATTTGAGATTGATAACACATATATTTTCTTTATTGCAGGAAGATATGAATTTCATGATAAAGGAATAGATGTTCTTATCAAAGCATTAGGAAAATTGAATGAAAAACTAAAACAAGAAAAAATAAACAAAACAGTTGTTGCGTTTTTCTGGATACCTGGTAATATTCGTGGTATAAAATCAGAATTGCTCTCAAACAGAAGGCATTTTAATGATGTAAGAGACACAATAGATGATTCTCTGCCTGATATAAGGAATGAGCTGATTCATGCAATAGTGTCTAACCAGAAAATTGATGAAAAAAAACTGCTTGATCAGGATATTTTAGAAGATGTGAAAAGAAAGATAATGAGATTAAAGAAAGAGGGAAAACCTTCCCTAGCAACACATGATCTTTATGAGGAAAACAGTGATGCTATACTGAATGCATTTAAACAACATAACCTGAATAATGAAGAATCTGATAAAGTGAAAGTGATTTTCTACTCAATTTATCTTACAGGAGCAGATGGCCTTTTAGACACAAGTTATTATGAATCAATGCTTGGATCACAGTTAGGAATATTTCCTTCATATTATGAGCCCTGGGGATACACTCCCTTAGAGGCAGGAGCATTAGGTGTTGCGTCTGTTACAACAGATTTAGCTGGATTTGGAAGATTTATCTCAAAGAAGATAAAAAAAGATGATCTTCCAGGAATATATGTTTTAAATCGTCTTAATAAAAGCGAAGATGAAACAGCTGAAGATCTGAATAAAATAATGTATGATTATGTTCATTTCACAAAAGATCAGAGAGTGAGGAATAAGATAAAGGCAAAAAAAATAGCTTCGCTTGCAGATTGGAAGAATTTTGTTCAGTTCTATATAAAAGCACACAATAAGGCAGTTGATAAAAAATGGAGCTGAGAAAAGACTATATACTTGAAAGATGGGTTGTTATTTCTGAAGGAAGAGCTAAAAGACCCAGAGAATTCAAGAAAAAACCCATTGATGTAGATGATAAAATATGTCACTTCTGTTCTGGAAATGAGCACTTAACACCTCCTGAGATCTCAAGAGTTGAGGAAGATGGGAAATGGAAGATAAGAGTTATTCCAAACAAATTTCCTTTTATGATTGAGGAAGGATTCACTGACATAAGAACAGATAATATTTTTTTTACATATTCGCATGCTTATGGAAAGCATGAGGTTATTGTTGAGACAGAAGACCATGAAAAACAGCTATATGATTTAACTCATGATGAAATAAAAGAAGTTCTGAACATGTACAAAAGCAGATTTAATGCATTGAGTAAATTGTTTGAGACAAAATATGTTGTTTTGTTCAAAAATCATGGTGCTGAAGCAGGAACATCAATTGTGCACAGTCATTCTCAGATAACAAGCATGGCTAAGATGCCAACATTGATACAGGATAAATTAAATGCAGTTAAAAAGTTTGATTCTTGCCCTTATTGCGATATAATAAACATTGAGAAAGGGTCAGACAGAAGATGCTTTGAGAACAACAGTTTTGTTGCTTTTACACCCTATGCTTCCAGATTTAATTATGAGGTATGGTTATTTTCTAAAAGACACTGTAAAAATATAAATGAACTGAATGATGATGAGATGAATGATTTGACAGAAATTATGGTAAAGATATTGAGGAAACTAAAAGAATTAAATTGTTCTTATAATTTTACAGTTTTTAACTCTCCAACAAACGAAGATTTGCATTTTCATATTGAATTTTTACCTCGCATGGCAACATGGGCAGGATTCGAATTCTCAACAGATATTGTCATCAATTCCATAAACCCAGAACAAGCAGCAGAGTTCTATAGAGAATGAATCATGTACTGGTTGGTGCATTTACAGAGTTTTTCTGATTTTTTGCATAATCTTTGTAACATTTCTTAGCATAATAAGAAGTTACAATTAAATCATTTAGTTCATGAAAACCATTTGGGTAATATTGCTTTACAAACATTCTTACATTAGTTTTCCAATCTAACTCAACATTTTTATCTACAACTTGCATTCTCTTAAAACTAGCAAGTTTTTTGGGATTTAAATTCCCTGAGTAAATATCTCTACTCACTTTTGCATAGTTCTCTTGCCTACCCGAATCAACTAAACTTCCCCAAACTTTTGTTAAATATTTTCTAACATCTTGTTCTGGTAAACTAACTTCCCCTCTCATTTCCTTTAATCTTTCCAACCCAACAAATAATCTTTGATAATAAACAAATTCTCCCATTATCCTTGTATTTGGGTGTCTAAGTTTAACAACCTCATCAATACATTCTTTTAACGCATTTATTTCTGTATGAGAAATAACACCTCCATTATATTGAGCATTAACCGCAAGATCACCTTCACCATAATTTCTTCTAATACCTATTGTTTTGGCATCTTGTTCATCTAATGCTAATCTTGAAAGAGCAGACAATCTAAATGCAGTTGTTTTTTCAGTATGATACAGGTCTTTATTCTCAGTCAAGAATGGAATGTTTAATAATTCTTCTTCAACTGTTGCAGTAGGATAACCTACTAATACAAAAACATGATTCATAATTCCTGCTTCACTAGTTGCTTTTAAAACATCAGTAGTTAATGCTTGTTTATATCCTTTATCCATTTTTTTTAATATCTCTTCTGATCTACTTTCTACACCAAATTGCGCAAATCTTCCACCTGCCTGAAATATTTTTCTTGAATTATCTCCTTTGGTGTAATCAGATTCAATCATCCCATACCAATCAAATTGAATATCATCAATTTTTCCTGTAATTATTTTTTTTGAAAATTCAACCAAATGTTTTGCAACGAACCATTCATCTGTGAAATTAAAATATTTTACTCCTTGTGCTCTTAATGTTTTAACATCTTCAACAACCTTATCTAAACTTCTTATTCTTTTAGGTGTCTTCGGTAATTCTCCAGCCCTTTTAGCAGCAAATCCACTAAAAATCTCATTTAAATCACAAAATTTACATATTCTTCCTTTCCAACAACCACGATATAAAATTAAAGGAACATATGGTTCAGGAGTCCATTGGTCTTCTACAAATCCATCAAAGGTGGGGGTTGCCAACTCATCAAGATTGATTATTGGAAATCCTTTATTATTTATTTTTATTGTTGCATTCTTTCTATAAGCAAGTCTGGGAATTTCTGTAACATCTCCATCATTAGATAAAGCTGAAACAAGCATCTCTAATGGTAGTTCACCCTCATTAAAAACAAGATAATCAACATAATCAAATAATTTTGTTGCTTTTGAACTTATTAATGTTGATTCTGTTTTACTAATCAAATGTCCTCCTACCACTATTTTTTTATCAGGAAAATATTCTTTTATCATTGATGCCAGAATCATTCCTGGAACAAACTGCTTATGGTCTGTAATACCTAAACCAATTAAATCCGGGTTTTGTCCTTCAACATAACCTAAAACCTCTTCTTCAAAAAAATGATAAAATAAATTGTCCTCTTTTTCTTCAATAGCTAACAATAATTGGTCCAAATGTGTTGAATCTCTTCTTGGGATATAATTAAAAGTGTTTCTCTTTATCTCAAAAAGACGATCTTTATGTTGAATTTCAGATGCTGTTTTTTCAATTTGCTTTTTTAGCCTTAAAAACAATTGAGGATTCCCTCCATACATATATGAAGAACGCATTGAATCAATTATATCTGAAATATCTGGCATCAAAAACTTATAAGAAGCAGGAGTGAGATTTTTTTGAACAACTTCATGACCTTTACTCCTAAGATAAGCTGTTAAATAAGGTATGGATGGGTGTAATAGTATGGGGTGATAATTAGGTGGAAATAACATTAAAGTCCTAAATCCTTTTTTATTGTTTTTCATAACTAAAAAGTAGTAATAAAAGGTATATTAAAGTTTCTTTAAGTTTATTTGTCAAAACAACAAAATTTATAAAGAAAATGTAATAATAGTAATAAATATGAACAAAAATCTATTATCCATGTTTAATAAGAAGGATTTAAAGTTACTTTATGAGTTAGACTCTGATTGCAGGCAAAGCGATGCAGAATTAGGCAGAAAATTAAAGATTTCAAAGCAGGCAGTAAGATATAGGATAGAGAAGCTAATTAAAGGTGACTGGATAACAACATTTGTTTCTGTTATTGACACATACAAATTAGGTTATTATAAGTTTAAACTTTATCTTTCATTTACTGATGCAAATAAGGAAAAAATAAGAGAGATTCTTAATTACTTGTTAAAAGATCCAAGAACAGAGTGGATAGCTTCATGTAGCGGCAAATGGGATATAATTGCAGGTCATATAGTAAAAACACCTTATGTTTTTCATCAGGCAATAAGAGACTTAGAAGAAAAATACAGCCAATACATCTCATCAAAGGAAATAACAATTTCTCTTGGTGTTCCCCATTGGAAAAAAGAATATCTGCTTGACAAAAAACCTCCTTATTCTTATTATATTCAAGGGGGAAGCCTGGGAAATTATGAATTGGATGATACTGATGAGAGGATAATCAAGTTAATTGTCAATAACGCAAGAATGTCATTGATTGAGATTGCCAGAAGGTTGAAATTGAGTGTTAGGATTGTAAAATACAGGCTGCAAAAACTCAAGAAAGATAAGATTATCTTACAGCAGAGAATATTATTTAATTTTCCAAGATTGAATTATATTTTCTGCAAAGCATTGATCAAATTCAAGAATCTAAACAAAGAAAAATATGATAAATTCATGGCAGCATGCTCTGATCAGCCGAATCTTGTTTACACAATTGACTGTATTGGCTCATGGGATATTGAGCTGGATTTTGAAATGCATGACTTTAATAGCTTTCACAGAGTAATGCTTGAGTTGAGAGACAAGTTTTCAGATATTATTGCACATTATGATTTTGTTATAGTTCTTAGTGAAGACAAACTGGATTATTACCCTGGCGCAGACCCACAGTATGAATAACTAAAATTCTTCCGAAAAGTTTTTTTAAAATATAAATTATGCATAAGCAGGCGCATAGTTGTCAACAGGTTTTTTTCTGTATGTCTTTTCATTCTTTTTTTTGCCCATTAAAACCCTATAAATGGGATTATTTACAAGCACGCTTTGCACCATTCTCTGGGTTGGGTTTGTCCATAAATGTATCTGCATGAAATGAAGAGGGAAAAGATACTTGAATGTGTTTTTCATGTCTGTTTTTATCTCTTTTTTAATTTTGTTATGGTATGCTTCTTTGAAATATCCGATTATTCTGGCATTGAACATTCCAGTGAATATTTTTTTCCATCCAATATTATCTCTAAAATAGGTAAATGTTTGGTAAGCCATTACATATGGGATACACAGTAAGGGATTGAATACAAGAGCTGTTGCCATCATTCCTGAAATTGTTGCTGAACTGAAAAGAGCAGGATACATATTGAAAAGTAATTCTGGGGTCGAGAATATTGCATAATCTGCATAACCTATCATGTTTCCAGAATAAATCTCTCTTCTTGTCTTTTTCCAGGTTGTCTTTAACTTGTTCTTTTTGTTTTCCCACCATCCTCCTAACGCGAATCCTGCACTTGGTATTAATGTTGACAATGCTATTGTGGGGCCTGCTAGAAATGCCTGTCCTGCAAAGAAAGCACTGTATAACACAGTGTCAAAAGCTACTCTAAAGATGTTTGACGGCTTTTCCAGCTTTTGTTCTAATCTTGACTTGAACTCATTCTCCGGACTAACAACATCATCAATGCTTTCTGGTTTTGAATCTAATAAATTCTCTGTATTCACATTTTCAGTGTTTATTTCTTTATCAAGAGTCATTTTACTACTAAATGGTAATAATATATACATATCATATTATTAAAAGTTGTTATTAAAAATTTTAAAAAAATGACAAAATATTTATAAATAAAGAAGTTATTTTAAAAAATATGGATAAACTGGACAAAATAGACAGAAAGATATTATATGAACTAGATAAAAATTCACGTGGGACAGATTCAAAAATAGCCAAAAAAGTGCATCTTAGTGTTCCTGCTGTTAAATATAGAATTGAGAGATTAGTAAAAAAAGGGATTATTGCAAATTTTGTTACACTCATAAATCCTGCGAAATTTGGAAAGATGATATATAAAATATATTTGAGGCTCCAGGAAGCAAGTGAGAGTGTTCAGGATGAGATCGCTGATTATTTTATTCGAAAAAAGAAAACATTCTGGGTTATTAAATGTGATGGTGCATGGGATATAATAACTGCGGTGTGGGTAAAAGACGCTGTTGAATTTCATGATTTTTTTATGGAATTTTCAACAAAGTATAATAAATACATAATAGAAAAACAAATAACAAACCAGATAGAGGTTCTGTTTTTTAACAGGGCTTATTTTACAAATAGTCCCGGGAGTGAGAAATGCCTTTGGGGAGGAAAACTAAGTGAGGAAAAATTAGATCCACTAGACATGAAAATATTAAAGCTGTTGCCTACAAATGCACGGATGCCTGTCACAGAGATTGCCAGAAGAGTAAAATCAACACCAAGATCAGTATCATACAGGATAAAAGATCTTGTCAGAAGAAAAATAATTCTTGAATTTTCTGTGCAACTGGATGTAAATAAATTTAATTATGATTATTACAAATCAATAATTTATCTGAAAAACATGACACATGAAAGAGAGATGGCATTCATAGAATATTGCAAACAACTAGGTAAAATATTATATTTTATAAAGACAATAGGTCCATGGGAATTAGAGCTTGAGATGGAAGTGAGGGATTATAAGGAATACAATCATGTGATGAAGGATCTTCGGAAGAATTTTGGAGATATTATAAGAAATCACGAAACAGTTTTGATAGTAGAGGAATTCAAAGGAGAATATAACAGTTTGCAGTGATTGTATATCCGCAGTATGACTGAAAAATTTAGTTTCATCACCTTATTTCAAATTAAGAATTGGGCATTTTAGAGTAATTCTCAATATCAATAAAGGAAGGTTAATAATCATTGTTGTTGAAGTGGGGCACAGAAAGAATATTTATCAAAAACTTTAACAAAATTTTATATAATTGTATTTAAGCAATAAATAATTACAAACAACAAAGTTGTGAGACTAAATGTTCTGAAAGGATTAAGCCGGTTACCTTTCCAATCCCCTCATTGCTTTGCAGGTCTTTGTGTAAAGGTCGCGGAAAATATTGTTCGGGTCAGTTTTGCGCTTGACCTTGTAGTAATTTTCCTTGTTCCAGGTTTTCCAGAAGTCTGATTCAGAATAATAATTGCTCGAGATGAGAGTCTTAATCCCTCCAATATTCATTAGTTCGTCTTCTATGATCTTGTAATAATTTTTATTACCCTTCTTTTTCATTCCATAGATTGCCAGATCCAAGAAAAGCTTATCTTTTGTCTTGCGCAATAAATCAGTGGATATCCATTCATAACCACGGACAAGCTTGTATGGCACACACCATAACGGGAAATGACCCACTTC
>JABMPP010000111.1 GCA_013202955.1 Candidatus Woesearchaeota archaeon
AAAAGTTTGTTCATTTATTCGCCCCACAATCTTTTGTTACTCTAAAGTTAATATAATTTAGCTAGAGCAATAAAATAATATATAAAGCTTTTGGTTTTTACAAGAATTATTCTATTTTTTGCTGAAATTAAATGTCTCAGTTAGGTCAATATTTGATTCAGCATACTCTGTTTTAGGCTTTTTTTCCTCTGACTCTTCCGTGTCAATCTCTTCTTCTTTTTCTTCAATATCTTGTTCCTGGTTTTCTGGCTCAGATTGCTCTTGTTTTTCTTCCTCAGGTTGAACATCTTCTCCTACTTCCTCATCATCTTCTATATCAACCTCTTCTTCTTTGGAAGCATGCTCTTCATTATTTCCATATACTTCTTCTTCATCCTGTTTCATCAGCTCAACAACTGTTGACTCTTCTTTTGTCACATCATAATTAGGGTCATCCAATTTTTTCTGCTCAGCTATTTCTGGTTGCGGTTCTGGTTGTATTTTTGGGTCTGGCTCATTGATTCTTATCTTTTTCTTTTCTTCTGCTTTCTGCTCAGTTTGTTCTTCTGCTTCCACAGGTTCTGGCTCTGGTTCTGATTGGGCTTCTTCAATTGTTTCTTGCTTCTCTTCTTCTTTTTCTTCTGGTTTTTTATAGAATTTTGCCTCTGCTTTTTGATCTAAGCTTTCTCTCATAAGCATGTTTTTTGCAAGCCTTGCTGCATCTTCCAAGCTTGCAGCCAATCCGCTATTCTTTAAATTCTGAGCTAGCTTGCTTATCTTCTCTTTCCATTCATCTGTTATTTCAACCATAGAATCTAACCTTAAAAGTGGTAATATAAATATTTTGTTATTAATCTATTGTTGTTGTGAAATCATCTCCTGTTTTATGAAACAATCTTTTTCCTTTATTTTTCAAAACACTGTTAATTATTTTCCCAACAAAGATCACATGATCTCCTGTCTCTAATTGATTTATTATTTCGCATTCAATATATGCTAATGCCTCTTTAATTCTTGGGCAGTCTATATTATCAGCATCTTCTTTTGTTAGTTTTGATTCCTTGAACTTATCAATATGCCTTCCTGAGTGTCGTCCGCAGTACAGAATCTCTTTCTCATATTCAGGAGACATAAAATTCACAACAAAGCATCCTGATTCTTTTAACAGTTCATAGGAAAATCTTTCCTTTCCAACTGAGATTGCGTATAATCTTGGAGAGAATGAAGTGGGCATGTGCCAGTCAATTGTGAATATGTTGTCGTTTTCCTTTTCCTTTCCCATCACAACAGCTTTTGCCCTGGTTGTTATTAATACAACCTGCCTTGGATTGGTTATCTCAGTCATACCATATATAATATAGAAGGAATATTTAAGCTTTGCCGAAGAATATAGTATCTTTCTCTTCTTCTATTGTTTTAATGCTCTTAAAGTTTTTCTTTATTAGTGATTCTATTATTTCAAAGTTCTTGGAATTCTTCAGGATTGAGAACGCAAACTCATTCCCTACTCTTTTCATCTCTTTTAGCCCTTTTTCTATATTATGAAAGTTGTGGATTGCTGTTAAGCTTATCACAAAATCAAATTCTTTATCTTTGAAAGGAAGATTCTCTGCTTCTCCTTTGATAACTGGATGTTTTGATTGTTTTAGAAGCTCTTGACTTGGATCCACTCCAATTTTAGTGCAGTTGAGATAATCCAATGAAAAAGCTGTTCCGCACCCAACATCCAATAACCTAGAATCCTGTTTAATGTTTAGATTCTCTTTTATTATGCTTAGCTTTTTCAGCTGCTCTTCCTTATACAGTTCGTTGTATCCTTTTGATATTTCATTATAATATGTCATAACGAGCAGAAATATGCTTTGTATTATAAATATTCCTTATTTTTTCCTAAGTTTTATATACAATATACAATGTCTTGTTGTTATGAAACATGAATGTGTTGAGATGCTTAAACAGCTTACAGGGAAGAAGTATGTAGTGATAACTAAAAGAGGGAACAGATCAATCAAATTATCTTTGAGGAAAGCAAAAGAGCTTGGGAAGAAAGAGCTATTGATTCAGGATCAAGGAGGATGGATAACATATAGACAGTTTGGTGAAGAGTTAGGATTTAATATAACTGAATTGAAAACAAATCATGGCTTAATTGAGAATGTTCCTAAAGCAGATATTTTAATTGTTAATTCTATGACAGGTTATTTTGCAATGCAGGACATGGAAAAGCTAAGTAAAGAAGATATTTTTTTGATAAATGATGCATCAGGAAGCATTGGAACAGAGCAAGCCAAGTTTGGAGATATTATATTAGGTAGCTTTGGAAGATGGAAACCAATTAATCTTGAATCTGGTGGATTTATTGCAATGGATAATAAAGAATATCTGCCAGAAGATGAGAATGTTGAGCTGGATTACACTATATTATATAATAAGCTAAAAGGATTAGGTGAAAGACTAGAAATGTTTAATGAATTAAATAAAAAAATAAAGAATGAATTAAAAGAGTTTGAGATTATTGATGGAGAAGGAATAAATGTTGTTGTTAAGTTCAAAAATGATGAAGAAAAGAATAAGATAATTAATTATTGCGAAAGAAATAAATATGAATATGTATTATGTCCTAAAGAGATAAGAGTTTTAGAGTATGCAATAAGCATTGAGGTAAAAAGAACATGAAATTGATGTGGATTGTTATTGTATTCCTTGTTATTGGTGGTTTTATTATTGCAAAGAGCAATGATTTGGACCTTGAAGAAGGAGATGACAGAAAAACATTCCTCAAGACATTTGGTGGATGGATTGTTGATACTGGAAAGAATGTAAAAGGAGTTACTTCTTATGCTGTAAAAGAGTATGACTGGCTGCCAGAAGATAATGAAACTAATTTAAGTGGTGATATTGATGTTGAAGAAACCTGAGAGTATGAATGAAGTTGTTTATTTTACAAGAAGAGCTGTTGATGATGGAAAAATAATGGCTTGGGCATTTAAGGATATGTGTCCTGAATGCGGCAAAGGATTAATGGGAAAGCCTGTTGAAAAGGGTAAAGTCAAGATAAGGGCAAAAGAATATGTATGCCCTGAGTGCAATCATACTGTTGAAAAAAATGAGTATGAGGAAACATTAACATTAAGTGTTGAGTATACATGCCCTAAATGCAGGTTTGAAGGAGAAGCTGAGATACCATTCAAAAGAAAGAGTTTTCAGGGAGTAAAATCATTTGTGTTTGAATGCGAGAAATGCAGTGAAAAGATTCCCATTACCAAGAAGATGAAAGGCATTAAAGAGAAATAAATTTTTATTTTCTAATTAATTTTTTATACTTGTTGTTATTTTTAAGTGAAAATGGCTTTTAGGCAGCTTCAAGATCTGGTTTTTAATTACACCAAAGAATTTAAACCTCAATATTGGCCTTCATTGGATATTTCTGCAAGATTAGAGCAAGAAATGGGTGAATTATCAAAAGTACTTAATATTAAATACGGCCAAAAGAGAGAAAAGCCAGACGAAGAGGTTAACACGATTGAAGAAGAGATGGCAGATGTTCTTTTTACATTGTGCTGCTTAGCTGATTCTCATGAATTGTCTATTGATTTGTTCATAAATGAGTTAATGAATAAGGAGTATAGAACAAAAGGCTATGAGGATTATGGGGATGATGAAACTTTAAAGAGTATAAGAGATCAGATTTACAAATTAAAAAATCCAGAATATGAAAATTTAAATCAGTTAGAGATTCTTGCAAAATTGAATAAGAATTCAGGAGATTTAGCAGGTGTTATTTTTGATAGAAGAGTTTCAATGCAAAATGGGGATGATGATTATTTTAAACCGCTTGGAAATGCAATAGCAAATATTGTTATAACAATGTTTTATCTTGCTGGGATGGAAAATATAAATCTTGAAAAATCATTTGTTGATAAAATAGATTATTATAAACAAAGAGGAGATCCAGATACTTATAGGAAATAATATTGCGTAAACTATATATAGTGTGTTTATTTCTAAACTTAAATCATGAAAACTAAATATTATGTAACTACGGCAATTGCATACCCAAATTCAACACCACACCTGGGACACGCTTTGGAGATAATCCAGGCTGATGTAGTTGCACGTTTCAACAGATTGTTAGGTAAGGAAGTAGTTTTCCAAACAGGAACTGATGAACATGGCACAAAGAATTGGGAAACAGCACAAAAAGAAGGAAAAGAGATAAAAAGTTTTCTAGATCATAATGTTGCTATATTCAAAGACTTATACAAAAAATTGGATATTTCTTATGATTATTTTATTAGAACAAGTGATAAAAAGGTTCATTATCCTGGCGCAAAAAAATTATGGTCAGAGTTAGTCAAAGCAGGAGATATTTACAAGAAGAATTACAAAGGATTGTATTGTTCAGGATGCGAAGCATACAAAACAGAAAAAGAGCTAGAAGATGGAAAATGTCCTAATCATCCAACAAAAGAAATTAATGTTTTTGAGGAAGAAAACTATTTCTTCAAATTATCAAAGTATAAAGGTGAAGTGATAAAAAAAATAAAAAAAGATGAATATAAAGTTGTTCCTGACAAAAGGAAAAATGAAATATTATCTTTCTTAAAAGAAGCAAAAGATATTTCGTTCTCAAGACCAAAATCTTCACTTCCTTGGGGAGTTCCTGTTCCAGATGATGATGAGCATGTTATGTATGTTTGGTGCGATGCATTATCAAATTATATAACTGGAGTTGGTTATGGCACAGATGATAAAAAATTCAAAGAGGTATGGCCTGCTGATGTTCATATTATTGGAAAAGATATTCTTAGATTTCATGCAGCTTTCTGGCCTGCAATGCTATTGTCTGCAAAAGTCAAGCTTCCTAAAGATCTTTTTGTACATGGTTTTGTGCTAACAAGTGGCGCAAAAATGAGTAAATCAACAGGAAATGTTATAGAGCCATTTGAGCAAATAGAAAAATTTGGAGTTGATCAATTCAGATTCAATATCCTAGACTCAATGCCTTATGGAAGTGATGGTGATTATTCTGAAGAGCTTGTAGTTGAAAGAGTAAACACTGAATTAGTTGGGAACCTTTCAAACTTCTGCTACAGAGCATTGAATTTCTGTAACAAAAACTTTGATTCAAAATTAGGAAAAGTGGATAAATCAGATGTTATTAAAAAAATTGAAACAAAGATTAATGATGTTAAAAAAGCCTATGAAAAATATGACTTTAAAAAAGCAATTGATGAAATATTATCAATCTCAGATCTAGGAAACAAATATTTCCAGAGCTCAGAACCATGGAAACTAATCAAAGAAGATAAGGAAAAAGCAAGATCAGTTATCACAACTAGTGTTAATATAATAAAGAATCTTGTGGTAATGCTAAAGCCTATTATTCCAGGATTTGCTGAGGCTATTGAAAAGCAATTAAACTTAAAAGATTTAGGATGGAGAGATATTAACTTTAAGCTTGAGAATCATAAGATAAATAAATCTGAGATAATAGTGAGAAAGGTTGAGAAAATAGATGTTAAAGAGGAAAGTGAGTTTTCAAAGCTGAATATTAAGGTTGCAAAAGTTCTTGATATTAAAGATCATCCTGATGCTGACAAATTATATGTTATGAATATTGATCTTGGAAAAGAGAAAAGACAGTTAGTTGCTGGGCTTAGAGATTTTTATGATAAGAAAGAGATAGATGGCAAAAAGATATGTGTTCTTACTAATCTCGAGTATGCAAAATTAAGAGGGATTGAAAGCCAGGGAATGCTGTTAGCAGGAGATGATGGCAAGAATGTTGGATTGTTGTTTGCTGATAAATCAAAACCCGGAGATCAGATTTTTATTGATGGTGTTGAGAAATTTTCTGATAAAAAAATTAGTTTCAAAGAGTTCTTAGAGATAAAAGGATTAGAAGTGAAGAATAAAAAGCCAACATTCAAATCAAGTGTGCTGAAAACAGAGCAAGAAGAGATTAAAGTAGAGAAGTCCAAAGACGGTGCACGGATAAGATAGTTCTTAATAGAAAGCTTTAAATAGTTCTAATGCATATCATGTGTATATCAAATGCATATGGTGGTAATGTGATTTATAAAAATCATTGGAGGTGATTTTTAATGGTACTAGCAAGATTAAATATTAATGAATATACAAATAAAGTGCTTAATGTTATAAAAGCAAAATTTGATTTAAAGGATAAATCTGAAGCACTAAATAAATTCAGTGAGATGTATGGTGATGAAATGGCTGAAAAAGAAGCAAGTGATGAATACATAAAAAAAATTATAAATATTGATGAAAAACATATGAAGAAATATGGCTATAAGAAAATGAGTTTAAAAGAGCTTGATAAGTTATGCGAGGTTGTCTGATGTTTGATTTTGGGTTATCAGATGAACTAAAGATAAAGATAAGAAAACTTGTAAGAAGAGATAAGAAAAAAGTTGAGATTATAAATAAAAAGATAAAAGAGATCATAAATAATGATTCTGATTCTATAGAAAGATATAAAAATCTAAAATATGACCTCAAAAAATTCAAAAGAGTCCATATAGACAAACATTTTGTTTTGATTTTCAAGATTGACAAAGAAAAGAATTTCATCTTATTTGAAGATTTTGAGCATCATGACAGAGTTTATTGAATTATTTTTATTTCTTTAAACCAAAAAGCTTATATATCAGTTCATCTAGTGAACTAAATAGTTCATAATAAGCACAAACTAGTTCATAAAAAGAACTGTTTTGTTCAGAACATGAACAGGTTAGTTCAGGATGCGAACAGATCTAATATATTTCATATTAAGCTCGGAAAACAGGAAAAAGATAATTAAAACTATATTTGAATCCTCGAAAAAGCAATGGAGCTGCTCTTTTATTGAAGAAGCAACAAAAATTTCTCACTCAACTGTTTTTAGAACATTGATTAACCTAAAGGAGCTTAGGATTCTAAAGAGTGTCAGGATAAATAAAAAGGATTCAATATATGAGTTGAGCATTGAGCCGGAATTGCTAAAAGAGCTGGAAAGATTCACAAAAACAAAAAGAGGTGTTAGATAATGTTGTTTACCTCTAAACAAATCAAAAAATATATATATAAACTACACACATATTTTGATTTAAGTGGTTGTGGGGATAAAAAAGGGGATTTTTTGATAAACAAACATCTAAAAAACAAATGTATTCTACTTGTTTTAGTGTTATTCTTCTCATTTATGCTAAGCATTAGTTCAGGTTATGCTACTTTTGTTGATGGCTCAAATGGAGGGTTCAGCAAAGTGCCTGCTTTTAGTGTAAAAGAAGACAGACCAGGAACAGGTAATACTGATGGAGGCAGTTGTAATGTGAATTGGGACTCCGGAAGACCAGAAGATGATTTGAATTATGATAGAGGAGATTGTAGTTATGATAAAGAATTACAAACTGATGGGTGCTGGGTATTTGCTACTGAATATGATGGAGGATTTAAGGGTAAAGATGATTGTGCATACGGCAGAATTTATATAAATGACCAATGGGCAGGAGGTGGGTCTAGTTGTAATAAAGAGATTAATAGCTGGGTCAGCGGTCCTTCTGATGATGATGATGCAGAATGTCTTTTAGATTCTGGTAATTTTGCAATACCAAGTAGTTATTCAGATTATATTGCAACCTCGCAATTATGTGTTCTATATGATGGTGGTGGTAATGATATTGGTGGTTATTGGTATAGATGCGATTTAACTAATGAGGGATATGGACTGATAAGCAATGATGTGCAGTTCACATGCAAGGGAATTGTAGATGGTGATGATATTGACAGACTTTGCACAGGATACACATTTTTTTATCAATGGGAAGAAACTGATAAGTGTGAGGATCTTGTTTCTGATGGTTTTTGCAGTAATGATTATGGGACAGGAACACCCAACACAATGTTTTCTGCTGGAACAGAGGGATGCAGAGATCTTTATGGGCAAGACACTGATCTGAGATGTGTAAAATCATCGGAGTGTAGAGATGGAACATGCAATGATGGAGAAGATTTTTCTTGGTGCCCAGATGACTGCCTTGCGGGTTTTATGTGGAGAAAAGTTGCAATAACATCAACTTCTGATTCCGGTTACCCTGGATTTGGCACAGAGCCTGGAGATCAGGCTACTTGTGATAATCCAACTGACTGTGTTTTTGGAGGAGATTGCAGATCTCAGGGGGATTATAAAAGCACATCTTTTGGTCGTGTTGCCTGCTTTGGGGAAGAAATAAATATAATGGAGAATGCAATAATAGAAAATGATGTTGATTATAAGCCTAATTCAATTGGTATAGATTCACAAGGACATCTGCATGTTGTTTATATGGATGATGGCTATGTAACATATAAAAAATTTGATGGGACATGGTCAACACCAATATCAATAACAACAGAAAATGGTTATAAAAAACCTTCAATTGCTGCTGATGGCAATAATATTTATCTTGTGTTCTTTCGTTCTTCCCTATCAAGCATAGTAAGAGGTATGTATTACACAAAATCAACTGATAATGGGGAAAATTGGCAAGCATTACAGAAGATAGCAGATATAGAATGGACAAACTCCCGACAATTAGAATCATGGTCATCAATAGCCACAAAAGGAAGCAGTGTTCACATTACTTATTTTGATTATTATAACCTTACACACATAAAATCAACAAATAATGGAGGATCATGGTCAACACCAATCACAATTGGAGAGTTGTTGATTTCAGATTATCCACATTCAATAGTTATTGGTTCTGACAATAAAGTTCATGTTTCATATGTAACCCATGTTCCTTATGGTGATGATTATTTAAAATATAGATATTATTATGGAGGATCGTGGACAGCACAAAGAGGAATAGATAATAGTGGAAGAATTGGAGACACATCAATTGCTGTTGATTCAAATAATTTTATACATATAATTTATAACACTAAGGATGCTTATGGTTCTAATAGAAAATTGGAATATGCAAATTCAAGTGATAATGGAGTAACATGGGAAAAAATATTATTAATGAATGGTCCAGATAATTTTAATTCAATTGGAATAGATGATTATAACAACATACATATGAGTTTTTATTCTGGGAGGCTTAGATATATAAAAAGAACAAATGAAGGAATAACTTTAGTTAATACAATTGTTGAAGATCATGCAAGTAATGATGTTGGAATGTTTAATTCATTAGCAGTTGATGTTAATGGAAGAGTTCATCTAATTTATTCAGAAGGTACAACTGGTAATCTAAAATATACAAAATTAAATTTTGAATAGGTGAAAAAATGAAAAAAATAGCCATAATGGTCATGATGTTGCTGCTAATCGGAACAGTCATAACAGGAGTGATAATGGCTGCAGGTTCAGGGGAAGATATTGGAGATCCCTGCAAAGAAGATTTATCTAGTTGTGAAAGCTGGTGCGAAGATGCAGTAGTAGATGGTGAGATAAAAACCGCAGCTAATTTGCTGACAAATCCAAGCTTTGAGATAATAAGCATAATCTCTAGTACAGCACCAGAGGAATAATATGAAAATATTGAATAACAAGCAGTCTGGTATTTTTTTATTAGCTTTAGTTATGCTTATTGCCGGCTCTTATAATGTCCAGCCAATTGGAACATGGTATGATTGTGATTATAGTATACAAACCTGTGAAGATTTTTGTGATAATGATTGGGGAATAGCTGGAGAGATTGTTGGAGAATACACAGACACAACAACAGAGATGTGCTGTGGTGATGATGCATCTGAAGAATTTTCAAGTTTTGGCAAAAGTATTAGTATTGCATGGGATCATAGTGATGTTGATATTTGTTGTGATGGTAATTCATGTGTTGATCCATTCACATCAACATGCGAACCTGTTGGCCAGAAAGAATTTTCCGGTCAAACAGATGATAAGTATGCATATTGCAGTGGTTCAACAAATTGGGCAGATTGTGATGGAGGAACAACAGCAACACCAATCTGTTCTATTCCTGATGGCTCATATGTTCCTGCAGGAGAGATTGTTGGAGAATATGAAGATTTGGAAACAATAGAGTTCTGCGGTGATGATGATGGTGAATATTACAGGCACAATCAAAATGGAGATGATTTTGGTGGGGATGGATGCTGTAACAGTGACACTGATTGTGTTTATTATAACACTTCTTGGAATGATGCTGAGGGCGGTCACCCTATGACCTGCTTTTCAACAGGCACTCACCATCTTGGAAAATATTGTAATATTGGAGAATGGGAAGATCAGGATTACAGCCATGAAGTAACCCAAGATATTTATTCTGTTCCATACTGCAATTTTGAGGCTTCTAATACTACAGATTACTTTGAATGTGATGTTTATTGTGACACTTATGATGATGAGGACCCAACAGATGGATTTTGCTGTGGAGATGACGCTGATGAATATTATATAGATGATAGAAGCACAAATGGTGGAAGAGCATGCTGTAATGATGACAGTTATTGTGTAGATTCTTCTAACGGGTGCAGAATAGGAACAGAGAATTATGAAACAAATAATAGAGATGGCACTAATACCTGCACAGATGGTCTTGACAATGACTGTGATGGATCAATAGACAGTGCCCAGGAATTAAGTGACTGTCCATCTTGCGGAAATGGTAACTGTAGTATTATGATAGTTGGTAATAATGAAGTGATTGAAAATGCAGCTAACTGTCCTGCAGACTGCATGGGAGAATTTGTTGGATGGGAGTTCACTGATGATTCAAAAGTAAATCTTTCCAACACACAAACAAGAAACGGTTCATATTCACTTAATTTATTTGGAACAGGTTCTGTTGTTGCATTCCAAACAATAGAGGGTTTAACAGAATATGACGCATATGTTGTATTTGGTCATGTAAAAAAGATTTCTGGTAGTCCGCTTGTTACAATGGTTGTTACTGATGGCCTTGGAAACACAATTGATATGTATGATTCAATAATAGCACCACCAGAATGGACAAGATTAGAGTTAGTTGTTGCTGTTCCTGTATCTGGAAAATTAAAAATCAAGTTAGCAAAACAAACAACAGGAAGTGTTGTTTTTGATGATGTTGCTGTTATAAAGAAGGATCATTATGTTGATGACCCTATTCCTTATTTTGATTCAAATTATAGATATGGGTGCTGTGAACCAGACCAGTGCTGGACTGGGTTTGGATGCCAGGAGCTAACTGATGAGCATTTAGGATTTAATGAGAGTCCGGTTCCTGTTTGTGTAGAAGATGGAACAGATGTTTTATGGAAACTGCCTTATAAAAAACAGCATTGGTATTCTAATGTTATAGAAGAAAAAAGATATGCATATTGTCCATTAGATAATCAATGCTGGCAATCAAGTGCAGGGGATGGTTTATCAGAAACAGTTGATATGTGTGTAAATAAAGGAGATATTTCAAGAGGAAAAGATATATTTTGTGATGGATGGACATCAAGAACAAGCTTGTTGGCTGCAAATATACTTAATCTCTCAAAAACATATGATGGGGATTTAACAGATCATGATGATTATACATTAGTGTGCGACAGCGCAAGATGCTTTGATTGGCATAACATGGCCTTAGACTTAGATCTGCCAGGTGTGATGGATAATTGCAAAGACAGAGGGCTTGTGTGCACATACAAATCAGGAGACACTTTAATTGCAGGATTTTTGCTTGATAATAATGTCCCACTTCCTTCAGATCATGGTGATGGTTCATGTAATAAAGGTCCCAATTATTATCTTGATCCTTTTGAAACAGACCATCCTGACTCAAATCCTAAATGCTATCTGCAGGAAATATTAGGAATGAATTGGGGATACCAAAATGATAATGCGCTTGTTATAGATTTTGATTTTGAACCATACTTTACTGATGCAGGAGTATATCAAAGTCCACATCCAAATTCTGTTTATCCTTTTACTGAAAATGTGCATAAAATACAAAGCATGGGATTCAACAATGCAACAAGAATGGTTATCTTCAGCAATGAAGAGTTATCTTATGAATCTCTTGGTGACGGAATTGATAATAGCATATTAGGAGAAGAATTTGAGAGCTGGAAAAAATACAAAGATGGAATACTTGATATCCCAACTAATATTGTTGAGTTAAGTGATTGGTTCTTCCTTGCTGATGATAATTTTGACACAATAATGATAAACAAGAAAGGAGACAAAAGAGTTGAAGCAATAATAGAGACAAAATATAATCCATATAATTATTTTGGGGTTTTCTATGAGAATATTACATCAAATGAGATTTGCCAGAATCTTGAAAATACTTATATTGATCCTTTAGTTAGTGGACATTTTCCAGGCGAAATGCAATGGTATTTTAATTGCACAAACACTAGTGATTCATCTCATAGTTTTATAGGGTGTGGAAGTGCTATCTGGCCATGCTATGAAAATGAAGAGATGATTTATCAAGAAGATAGTTTATTTGCTGACAAGAAAAGATTTGAATATTATATCTGGAATGATTTAACAAAAAGATTTAGAGGATTTAAGGATTGTATTATGGAAGATGGTTATGATGTATCAAGCATTCCTGACTATTATATAGATAGTATGACAAATGAAGAAGACTTTATCTCTTATGAAAACAGGCAGACAGAAGGATGTTGTGAAACAGCACAATGTTGGGATGGGTTTGGGTGTGTTGATTCTTATTCACTATTTGATTATGATGGGGAAGACCCAACATATATATGTGTTGATGGAGATTGGGGATTAGGTTATAATAGCTCTGACTGGGAGAATGTTGAGAGTGGATATTGTGCTCATGAATACCAGTGCTATGTTTCAGGAACAGCTTATGATAATGAATTTTGGGTTGGAAGTTATGATGAATCAGATTTTACACCTACAGGCTGCACAAAAGAGCCTGGTGCGTTTTATAATGACCATTATTGTCTGAACACAAACTGGACAACAAGAACTGCAGTGCTTGCAGCTGGATTCCTTAACTTTACAGAGCCTGCTGATGTTGGAGAGTTCACATTATTCTGCGACAACTATTCAAACACGCTTAATATTTATCAAGACATAAATTATAGTAACATGAACAAGGTATGTGTGTTGAAATATCATGACCTGGTTGAAGATAAAATAAAAGTTGCTGTTGGAACATCATTGAATGATGATGTTTCTTTATTCCTTGATAGGATGCCTGATGTAAATGAAAATGCATGTGAGGGCAAGGGAGAGGATGGATTTGAGGCTTGCCTCTCTGATATATTATGGTGGGATGATAATAAGAAGATTATTGTTTATAATGAAGATGGTATGGAGTTCGGGCAGCAAGGATTCTTGCAAGAATTATGGGATTTCTTATTGAACCCAATAGAGTCTGTTATTGACTGGGTAATGAGCTTATTTTCCGAAGAAACAATTACAGCTCCTGAGGACTTTGACAAGTTCTATGCTGTTAGACAAGAAGGAAGAAACATAAGCGCAGTTGTTGTTGAAAAGCATCAGCCATATGTGTTAATATCATACAGAGGATTTGTCACAAATATTACAAGCACAATGCAAAGAAGAGATGAGATGATTGAGGTAAGTGAAACAGGAGATGGATTTGATGTTTCATCAACAGTGTTTGATATCCTGAACAGAGATTGGACATCAATCACTGCAAGATTAAGATTAAAGCCAATGAGTCTTATCAATGATCCACCTGTTGTTAATATGCCCGATATACAGCTTAATGAGGATTTGTTTGCAATTATTGGTTTGGATAATCGTGTTGATGATCCTGATAACTTAGATTCTGAGATAACATGGACATATTCAGGAAACACACATATAAATATCATTATCACTCCAACAACTCGTGTTGTTATATTCTCAAATAGATCCAGTTATGTTGGAGAGCCAGAAATAATCACTTTCACAGCAACAGATCCTGAAGGACTGTCTGATTCAGATGACACAACAGTTAGTTCGCCATTATTAATACCAAGATAAGGAAATGAATAAAAACATTTATATATATTTAAGATGAAAACAATGAATAAGATGCAAAAAAGTGGGTTTGTAGCAATCTATCTAATAGTACTTATGATAAGCCTGCCTATTTATTCTTCTGTTGTTTATGGGTTATATGCTAATACTCCTTATGTCTATGGAAATGATAATATCCGTGATTATAGACGAGAAACTGATGTTCTAAATGTTAAGGTTGAGAACATTGACTTTCAAAATGATTATACTCAAATATTAAAAGATTATCTTCTTCTTGTCCCAAGTGGAATAAGCCCTCTTCCTTTCACAACACCAAGTTCGGTATGTTCAGATGGAGTGCCTGCCACATGCACATATGTTGCAACAGGCCCAAACACATTCACACCTCAAGCTAAATCAGGATGGCGTGTTGCGTTTTATAATGATACACAAAGAAACAATTATCTTGGAAGCACTGACACATTCAGCTTTTATATTGACGGAGAAGCTCCTGTTGTAACATTGAATCAACCAGTGGGAACAGTTGATGGATTAAGTGTGCCATTTATGGTGCAGGAATTAAGCGGTGGAGGTCCAAGTGCTTTATGCTCAGGTATAAGTGAGATTATAATATATGGAGAAGAAACAGACACTAATGATTTTAGAGAACTACGCAGGATAATTATTGATGAGGCATGCACCTCAAACACAGACACTGTTGATGAATTAAGTGGATACCCTATAAGCAATAATCTTGTTAAATCAATGCTTGGTCTTGGAAATGATGTTTATGATATCACAATCTGTGTTGATGCATATGACAGATTAGGCCAGCCAGATAATAGAGAAGATAACAGGCAATGCAGTGACCCATTTACATATGACTTAGAAGCTCCAAGTATTGATTCATTTAATATTGAAACAATGGATGGAAGAGATATCAATACTATATATATAAGTGATGGAGACACTTCACTAAATATAATTGTTACTGTTTCCAATGATCCTACCTCAACAATAACAGGAGATTTCTCATATTTCAACCGAAATTATGCTGATCTTACAATAAATTGTGTTAATGGATTATGTGAAGAAACAATAACTGTAAGTAATACTGTTGTGACAGGAACTGCCCAAATTACAATAATTGCAACAGATGAGTTTGGAAACACTGATGAATATCCAGGAACATTCACTGTAAGTGTTGATAGTTTTAATCCTGTGTTGGAGTCAGTAAAGAGTAATATGGTTTTTGATGGTATTAGCTATGTAAAAGCTAATGAAAATTCTATGAGTGCTGTTATTAATGAAACAGAAAGCGGATTCTTAACACAAAAGCCATCGCTTACACAAAATCCATCGTTTATGGGTGTTCCTGCTGATACTTGCGCAGAACATGCATCTGCTGGTCAATGGACATGCAATTGGGATGGTTTTAATTTCACTGGATTAAGTGATGGAACTATTTACCCCCTTGCGCCAGTCAGTTTATCAGGAACAGATGATGCAGGGAATGATATTGTTACCTCTTCATGCACTACTGAGTGTAGTGTGACTGCTGATATTGTTGCACCTAATATTTCATTAGATGTTAATGGTGGAGCAACTGTCGCTGTTGGTGATGATTTAGCCATAAACGCAACATTCACTGAATCAAGTTCTGGATTTGCTGGAACTTCTGCAGCTTCTGTTCAAGCAGCATCAAGCTGTGGATTAAATCTTATATCATGTTCTTCACCAGAGACTAGAGGGAATCTATGGTGTTATTGGGAGGGAAACGTTGCTGACATAACATGCATGACAAATGAAATTACCTTTTCAATAGAAGATAGAGTGGGAAATGTTGGAGAATATATTGAAAAACTCCAGGATGATATAGCTCCTAAAATTGTAAGCCTAACAAGCTATGGAGATTTTGTTGGAAAAGCGAATGATTTTATGGCAGTAATAAATGAAGTTGGAGCTGGGATAAGCAAAGAAAACATTAAAATGACCAGCACTGAGTTAGATGTTTCAGCAAAAGAAGCAGATAGCTGTGATGGAGCAACTGGAGATGTAAACTGCTATTGGTATAATATTACTTATGACGGAAATGCAGGAAGTGTAACTGTTAGTTTGGATGTTGCAGATAATGTAGACCCAGTACCAAACACAAACAGCTCTTCAAAAACATTTAATGTTGATGTTACAGCACCAACTGGTGGAGATGTTTTTATACAGGAGATAGAAGACCTTAGAACAGAATATTTCCAATCAGGGGATAAATTATCAATAAAAGTGAGTGGGATTGAAGATTCTCAATCAAGTTCTATAAAAGGAATGTTAAATGCTTCAGAGATAGGACTTTCTGATAATTATGAAATAACCTGCATTAATACAACACCTTCTGAAGATACATTTGAGTGTGAATGGTATTGGGATGAATTAACCCCAAATCTTGAAATCCCTGCTAGTGTGATTGGAAGAGATAAAACATTAAGATTTAAGTTTTTGGACCACACTGATAATGTAAATGAGGGAATTAATGCTGTTATTGATGTGTTGGAATCAGAAGACGCTACAGAACAAAGATATGTGATGGTTGTTAGTGAACCTTCACCTGTTGAAAGATTAGACAGACAAGTATTAGCCACAACAGGAAATGTTCCAATATTCTTCCCTGTCAGTTTTACCAAAAAATTAGAAACACAGCAAACAATATTATTTGAAAAATCTGCAGACTGTTCTTCAGGATTGGATGTTGTGCAACAAAGCCTATTTATGACAGAAAGATTAAGATCAAGTAGTACCAGAGTAAGAGATAATCTAAAATTATTAATTGGGACATATGGAGGACAACCATTGCAACCAGAAGACACCTTAGTTGATTCATTTGAAGTTGATTGCACAATTACAATAATATATGATGATGAGAATGATGACAAGATATACACAGAGACTCATGAGGTTTCTAGTTTAGAGATTCCTCTTTATAGAAGTCCTGTTGATGATGCACCATTAAAGATTCTAAGAGATATTAATGAAACAAAAGACACTTTATTTGCAACATGGGATTGGATAACAAAAGCAGATGGAATATTCAAAAATATGCAAAATGCCTGTTTGGCATTTGGAGGATACACAAGACTTTATGAAACACTTGAGTATCTAAAAATACCAATATATGCAGCTTCACAAGCATTTGGACTTGAAACAGTATGGAAAGTTTATTCTGAAGTAATGAAAGGACTAGAAAAGATAAAAGACTTTGTTTGGGGGAAATGGGCTTCTTTTGACAACTTAATAGGAAATTTTGGTTCATCTGATATTGAAGGAGGGCCAATATTAGAAGGAGTAGATCAGATTCTTGGTGGAAGCGCTAAGGCTGGAGAAGAGGTTGGAATATTAAAAAGAATGTGTGCTTTCTCAACATGTGCACAATGCTTTGACAAAAATTTCAGAGGTATTTTTTATGAAAAATTAGGAGAGGTAACTGACACACTTCCTGACTGGTATACAGGAGCAAATCAATGGCTTTCAGATAATTTTATTCAGGATCAATTAGGAGTAGATGAGGATGAAGATGTTTATGGCTTCCCTTTCAGTATGTTAGGTGATCTTTCAGATCCAGATAAAGTAACCCCTTATTTAGAATCCTCATTATCACCAGATAAAAGCTTTATAACTGCTGTTTCGTGTGCATGTGTTCCTGCAATTATTTCTCATATGCAAAGATGGAGAGGAATACAATGTGAATATATAGATTGTTTGAAAGATTCTGCAGTTACATTATATAATACTGAAGGATGTGCAAATGTAAGGGAGTGGAATGAATGCTTATATGTTACTGGCTCTATAACTAATTTCATCCCTTTAACAGATGCTGTTGAAAAAGCAGTAAATGTATTAGCAAGCCTTATCAATGATGCTCCTGCCAGAGCAATAACCGCAACAAGAAACACACTTTGTGAATCATTGGATAAGATAGATCCTGCGAAAGATAATGTTTTAGGTGCAATTGAGATTCCTCCTTTACAATCAATTTCGTGTGGTATTTTGGATGCAGTTATTTTGGGTTATGATTTTGGAGAGTGGGAAGATTATATGTTTTGGACAAATTGGGATGTTCCATGGACAGAAGCAAATGTTAAGGATCCATGTACAGGAATTTATTGTGATGATGATAATGATTGTAGTAATAATGAAAAATGTTTTGATGGAGTGTGCTTTGATTTAGGAGAAGCAGATATACTTGTATAAAATGAACAAGAAGATTGGAATAATTAGTGTAATGATTTTAGTAGTTATGTTTTTAGTTAGTGCTAATAGTGCTCCAACTTCAAGTGCAACTCCACCAACATCAAATGGACCATTCACTCCATCAGTGAGTGTTACATTGTCTGGCATAGATTTAGATGGTGATGAGTTTACAATATTTTATACAACAGATGGGTCAGACCCTGTATCAAGTGTCACAGCACTGCCTTATAATGATCCTATACAGATAGATACAACAACAACCTTAAAGTATTACGCAATGGATGATCTTGGAAATGAAGAAGCCGTTCATACAGAGAATTATATTATCAATCAACCACCAACTGTAACATTAAGTGCTAATCCAACAAGCGGAACTTCTCCATTATCAGTTACATTTACAGGAGGATGTTCTGATGATAATATTTATACTTGCACACTTTATCTTGGTAATGGCACTGAGGTAGATTTTTCTGATGGAATGGGGATAATATTCAGTGAAGGAACATATAATGTTATATTGGAAGCAGTAGATGATGAAGGGGAATCTGCTGAAGACACAACAACAATAACAGTTGCTGCTCCTGCTCCAAATAATCCACCTGTATTTGATCAAATACCTATTCAAACTGGATATTTTGGTGAAGAGATTTCTTTTACTGTTTCAGCAACTGATTCTGACAATGATCCTTTGACATATTCTGTAACAAGTCTTCCAGATAATCCAACAATTGACGATCAAACAGGAGTATTCACATGGACTCCGCAAAATGCTCAACCACCAATTGACTCAAGCACATATTATGCATCATTCACAGTTAATGATGGTATTGTTGATACTCAAATGTCAGTTAGGATAGATGTTGAAGCACGACATTATGAATTGGAAGTAATAGTGTATGAGCAAGGCACCACAACTGGAATAAGTGGTGCTACTGTTACAATAACTCAGGGAGGATCTGGCCAATGTGTGGTTTCAGGTAGTGTGTGCACAATTGATATTGGAATAGCATATCCTGGAACTGTTCAGTTTAAAGTTGAAGCATCAGATTATCAAACCCAGGAAAACATAGAATCCCAGTTTACGCAAGGAGATTATAATTTACAATCTCTTCCAGTAGAATTGTTTCCTTTTCACCCAATCTCCCTGAATGTATTTGTAAAAGATTCAGATAATGATCCAGTAGGTGGTGCAGATGTAACTATAGAAGGCACATCATTTACTTGCACAACAGCAAGATGGGGAGGTAATAAAGGCACATGTACAATCTCTGGTGATCTTACTGAAGGGGATTATAATGTTATTGCAGAAAAATCCGGTCTTCTTGGAATGGGTGATTATTACGCTGATACTAAGCAGGTAAATGTAAACAATAATGGTGGTACAACCCCCAATCCTTTGGAATTTAATTTAGCAAATGTTAATCTTATAACAGTCACATTTAATGTTGATGTAAAAAGAACTGGAACAACGAATCCAATTCAATCTGTAAATGTACAGATAGATGATTATTATGATAATAATAATGTTCATATGACTGATGGTGATTTATGCACAACAGACCCTCAAGGAGTTTGCACAAGAGAGATAACAATAGAAGAGGGAGGATTAATAGAATTAACTGCTTCACATGATTTATATTCAGAGCAAAGTTCTGGAGCTACTTACAACACTGATGGAGCAACCATACCAATTAATTTTTTAATGGATCCAAAAACAGTTTCAATAAACGGAGTTGTTGTGCAACAGGGAACAAATCCTACTTTACCAATTGCTGGTGCTACTGTTAATCTTGATGGAAGCACAACATTAACAGCAACAACAGGTACTGATGGCAGTTTTACAATTCCAAATATTCCTGCACCTGAAATAATACCAGGAACCCATCATTTAGAGATATCACATTCTGATTTTGTAGATAATAATAATGTTCCTATATCAGATCAGCAGAACACATATGTTGGTTCTATAGATGTTGGGAATATTGAGTTAGCAAGAACAGGAGTTGATTATATTCTTAATTTAGATGTTAAAGACAGTGTTACAGATGATCCAGTAGATAATCTTAATGTATTCCTGAATGATCAACAAATTGCTTCTAATGCTGCCCATGATTTTTTTATAGTAACACAGATGATGGCAAACACAGATTATATATTGGTAATTAAGAAAGATAATTATAATGATTATACTCAAAGTATAAGTACTACTACACCAAGCCCAATAAATATAATAATTGTTAATGTTGCACCAGAATATGAATTAACTGTTACAACCATTGATGGAAACACTCAACAAGGTATGGATAGTGTAATTGTCACAACAACAACTGGTCAAACATGCACTGTTCAAACAGGAGATATGGCATGCCAGATTAATTTTGGAGCAACAAATCCTGGAGGTGTTGAAGTTAGTCTTAGTAAACCAGGATATGAAACATTGGAAGAATATGTCCTGTTTTTGGATGGAGAGTATTTACAATCATTTACTGAGGAGCTATTTCCTCTTCAAACTATTTCCTTGCCTGTGACTGTAAAAGAGGAAGATGATACAACACCAATAAAAAACGCAGAGGTAAGAATAAGTGGCACAACACTTTCTTGTGAAACATCTGACCAAGGAACATGCACAATCTCTGGTGATCTTACTGAAGGATATTATGTTGTTACTGCACAAAAGCCTGGCATTTTTGGCTGGGGAAGTTATGAACCACAACCCAAGGACATAAATGTAGATGACACTGGTGTGGTGAATCCAGCTTCATTGGAATTCAATCTTGTAAGAGGAGGCACTAATCTTATTACTATAATACTTAACATTAATGTTTTGGGTGGTGCAATAACACCAGCAGAAATTGTTGAAAACGCTATACTAAGAATAAGTAAGTTCTTTGATGATAATAATATAGTGTATACTGATTATCTCTTTTGTACAACAGATTCTAATGGAGCTTGTTCAGAAATAGCTTTTAATGTTGAAATAGATGAACCTGTTATCTTAACTGCAACACATGAGTTATATGATACTGGAACATATGAAAAAAGTTATAGTTGGAGTGGGGTGGAGATTGAAGATGATATTGAAATAACTTTAGAATCAAAGAAGACCACAGTAAAAGGAAAGATTGTGCAACAGGGAACTCCTGCTTTACCAGTTGTTGATGCTACTGTAACAGTTTGGGGAGAAACAGAACATTCTATTATTACTGATAATAATGGAGATTTTAGTATTCCAAATGTTGAAGCCTATGTGTTTTTTGATGGAGACTCCAATATAATAGAAGTGACACATAATGATTATGAGTCAAAAGATACTTCTTTTGATGGTACAACTGTTTATTCTGAAACTTATCAATTATCTTCAAATATAGAAGTAAGAAGAGCAGGACAACCAGTAACATTTAAAGTTCATGCAACTGATAAAGGCTCAACAGATGTGTTAAATGATCTTGATATATTTTTAAATAATCAGCCAATAATTGGAGATTTAGATTCTGACGTCGATATATATACTAATTTAGTAGCAGGAACTGATTATAACCTAGTTATCAGAAGAACTGATTATACTGAAGTTACTGAAACAATAACAACAGATACAGATGGTTTAACAATAAATGTTGAGATGGATCCAGCAAGTCAGCACCAATGTGAAGCAGAAGGATATACTTGCCATGACCCTGCTAAATACAGATGTGGTGAAGATGAGAATGGTTTTGAGACTGTTGAAGCATATGGTGGTTGTTCCACCATTATAGGTTCAAAGCTTTGCTGTAAAAGCGCTGGCACAGCCCCTAAAAAAGTATATGCAAGAGATGGTGAAAAATGTGGTGAAAGCTATGAAGTACATACACTTGGTGTTAAATGTATAGATGAATTAAACAATGAATGTAAAGAACAGATTATATTCCATAGATGTGAAGAAGATGACAGCCCTTATACTAAAATAATGCTAGTTGATGAAACTGGAGCAGAGATAACTGCTAATGTTGAAATGAAAAATGATCCTTTTGTATTTACTATTTATTGCGAAGCTAAAGTCACAAATGACAGAGTTTTCTGTGATGATTTAAGTTATGTTACTTCACCTAGCGGATCTGTAACAGGACCATTTAATGATGTAACAACAGGTGCAGAACAAGGAAGAACCTTTACTATATCATTGACAGATTCTTTTAAAATCAGTGATCCTCCGATTGAAACAACAACAATGACATTTACTTCCAAAGGAAAGAATAAGAATCTTATTATTGAATACACAGCTGTTATTTTAGAAAGCATTGAAGTATTAAATCAACTCTTGGAGTTTTCTATAACACAAGATGATGGAGAAGCAACCATAACCACAAAATGCACTTATAAAGATGGACTCACAGATGATGATTGTGAGTTTGACAGCATTGTGGCTAACCCAAACATTGTTTCAAAAAAGGATGGAAAAACAATTGAAAGAAATGTAGAGAGATGGATAGCAATGTATGATACTGCTTCAGACGCAGACAAAACAATTTATGAGTCTACAGGTATTGAAACTGAGGTAACATTCAAAAAGAAAGATAAAGAGTATGTTTATCCAGAAAAACTAATAATCGAAAAACCAGCTGATTTCTGTCAAATAACTGATGAAGAAACAGGGAAAACTAATGAAGATCATGATGATTGTATTTGTCCTTCTGGAGAGGGTGTTAGTCCTTCAATGAAATATAAAAAACCAGAAATAGGAGATGGAGATGGTAATTACTATTGTAAAACATTAAGTTGTGATGATGGATATGTTTGTGTTGATAGTGAAGATCCAAGAGATTTTGAAAGCAGATGTTATCTGGACACAGATGATAACCCAACCTATATTGATCAAAGAGGTTGCACAAGAAGTGGATTTTTATCAGAAGAAGGCTGGAATCCCGGTACAGGGGAATTAAAATGCTGTGTTGTGGCAGATGAACCAGAAGAATGTGATGATTGTTATGTTAGTGGATCCTCATTAAACGAGCCATCATGCAAATGTAAGAGTACTTGTGAAAATGCAGGAGATATTATTTACAGCAACAGCTTTTACACATCAATGACATGTGGTGGTTTAAAAGAATCAGATAATGAATTTATTTATACCCTAAATAAATGTGATGCCTGTCTTACAGAAGAAAAACTTAAAAAAGAGGCTAAGAAAACAATAAGATTTAGGGGTTTAAATCCAGAGGGCTTAAATCAGTTAACTTATTCATGCCAGTGTGGGGTTTCCTGTGAAAACTCAAACAGATATCTTGACCCAGAAGAGGATAATTGTGGACAACGGGTAAAATATCAAGGAGGGGGTTGTGGTAGTAAATGTGATATAACTACTAAAGATACAGAAAAAGAAATAGAAAGATGTTTATGTCCTGCATATTGCACAAAAGGGGGAGATCTTGTTAGGAATAATCAGGATTGTGGAGAAACAAGACCATGGGATATTGATTTAAGCTTAAGAGGATGGTTAGAAGGTTATGCAGGCCCAATTGACCCAAGAGCATCTAATATGGCCCAAAGATTTGGATGGGCAGACAAGTGGACAAACATGTTAAAAAGAAATGATTTGTATATTGATGAATTCTCAATAACTCCATTAGAACAGCATGTTTGTGCAATGATAATAGGAGAACCAATGGGAGAAGATGATAATTTCACAAGATATCCTAATTATGAATTAAAAGAAAAAGCAACATTGAGTTATCAAGGCTCAAGATCACCTGTAAGTGTTGAATTCCCAGATGTATTATTCCAGTTATCATCTGAAAAAACAGATGTGCTTCCTGACAACACAACAACAATTAAAGTTGAATGGGGTATATCTTTTACAGAACAGGAAGGCATATTTGGAGTATCATACCATGAATGCACGTTAGATGATTGTGGTGGCAAAAAACCAAATGATGACGAAATGAAACTAATGGCATTTGTAACAGACCCTGAAACAGAAGAATTTGTAAATGGAAGCCTTGTTTATGAACCAGGATCAACTATTCAGGGATTCTCAGCAATAAACACATTAAATGATTGGGATTATGTTTGCATAGTATATCAAACAAGAGAAAGCGAAACAGAATATAATAACCCAAAATATAAATGCTTACCAATATTACCAGAAAATTATGAAGAAGAAGGAGAAGGAAGCGGAAGTAGTGGAAGTCAGGCAACAGGTGAAGGTTGGAATCTTTATGGAGATGGTGTTGTAATTATTGAAGCTTAGGTGTATAATCATGAAAAAAAGAGGTGTAAAGACGAAAAAGGCACAGGTTACACTATTTATATTAATAGGAGTAGTAATACTTTTTGCATCAGCTATTTATTTCTATGTTCAGAATAAAGAACAAGTTGATAAGTTAGGATTAGAGCTGGTTAGAGTTCAAGAAGCAATAGAACAACAAGCACCTGTTGATTATTATGTTGAACAATGTGTGAAAAAGATAGGAACAGAAGCTTTTGAATTGGCTGGTTATCAAGGAGGACATGTTTATATTAATGAGAATGAATTTAACACCAATTGTTATGACCCAACAGAATGTGACCTTTTCATGCATGATGAGCTAAAAGTGCCTTATTGGAATTATTTAAGGTCAAGGAATACTGACCCAAATATAGTATTTTCCTCAAAAAGACCTAGTTTGCTTGAGACAGAAGAACAAGTAAGTGATTATGTTGAAACTGAGCTAAATAGGTGCTTAGATGACTTCAAAGTACTAGAAGGAAGAGGTTATAACTTTGAAATTCTGGGACAACCAAAAATAAGAACAAAAGTCAGATCCAATGATATCATACTTGAATTAAATTATCCATTCACAACAAGAAAAGGAGGAGAAGAAAAAGAATATGAGTTGTTTTATTCCACCTTAAACATTAATTTCAAAGATATTTATAATCTTGCCACAGAAATAACAGAAGCTGAGATAAATTATGTTTTCTTAGAGAGATTTACAAACACTGTTTTATCAAGTTTAGGAAGCCTTGATACTAATCTTGGAATTCCACCAAGATATATTTCCTCATTTGGTGCAACAGCAGGAATATGGATACAACATCAAGTAAAGCAAAGAATACAGGAATCATTAACAATTCATTTTCCTTATATTAGAATACCATATACCTCAAATGATGTTCCCATAGAAATTGAGGTTGTTGATCCTTATACTGCAATAACCCAGGCAATGGTAAACAGCATGGTTTTCAATATACTTGAGAGTGATTATAATGATGTTTCAGTTGAGCTTTATTATCTAAACTGGCCATCTTATATCAAAATAAATGATGGAGAAGCTGTTTTAGAACCTTCTTCACTTTTTTCCACACCAAGATTATTAAGAACAATTGGATTAGGTCAAATTTTCCAAGAATATGATTTTTCATTTGATGTAAGTTATCCTGTTCTTTTGGTTCTAAGAAATGAGGATTCATTATTTGGAAAAGGATATTCATTTTATTTTGCATTAGAGTCTAATATTAGAGACAACCACCCATTAACAAACAACAGCCAGATTGTTAGATTTGAGACAGGAAGGGAATCCACCATTGCATGCAGGCCTTCACAAATGAGGAGTGGAGAGGTTACAGTAATAACCAAGGATAAGATAACCGGTGAATCTTTAGAAGATGTACAAATAGAATATTCTTGTGCTAATTTATTTACCTGCTTTAGTGGATCAACTGAGCTAATCAATGATTCAGCAATGTTCAAAGGAAAATTAAATATTAATTGTGTTGAAGGTGGTGGTTATTTAACAGCCACCAAACCAGGATATCAACCATTTTCTGTTTCATATACTGCTACACCAGAGGACTCTGATACAATTGAGATAGAAATTTATCCATTAAAAGAGGTTGAGATCAGAGTGATGAAAAGAACAAAGGATGATTTATATAATTTAAAGCATTGGACTAGTTATATGGGTTCATCAACCCAATCAGCGCGTTTACAGGCTTTAGAGGAGCTACAAACAGAATTAGGAGAGTATGATGAAACATATTTATCCTTACAAAGACATGCTCAGGAAACAGGAGAGCATGAATTTGAAACCTTTATGATGTTTGAAGCAAATTCAAGTGAAACCAAAACAATAAGCCTGATTCCAGGAACATATAGCCTATCTTCACAATTAATTTATCTTCAGCCAATGAATGTAACAACAACTATTCCCGCCATAGAGTGTTCATGGTGGCAAGAATGGGTTGGTGGTTGTGAAGAAAGAGATGAAGAAGTTATAACTATGGAGCTTGATTCAGCACCAATAGGTGGAGCTGAATTGAATGTTACAATAACTGATGACCTAAATGAAGCAGATAATATTACTTTCTATATAATGACCCCTGAAGACATACCTTCTACTTCTGAAGAATTAAGTGATGCCTTGAATCTTGGAGAGCTATCAGAAGAACATGAATCATCCTTAAGGCCTGTTTTAAGATAAAATGAAATCATACTTTAAGAAACAAAAGAAGGTATTTATAGAATCAATAAAAGACTGTTTAAAAATAAAAAAAACATTTAAAATTGCCGGAGTTGATTTTTTAGGCTATTCTTTAATAATATTTATCTCTTTAGTCATCACAGGTTATTTGAATTATTTAATGAGTAAAGTGTTGTTTTTTGGAGCCTTGGAAAAAGAGGAGCTAATAGGAAGTATTGCTCTGATGGATTCTTTTTTGTTTGCCTATACAAAATTTAAAGTATTGACAATTTTCCTAACAATATTACTTTTACTGATAACTTATTTTATAATCGCAGTATTTAAGGGTGGAATTTATTCAAGCATCTTAAAGAAAAAACTTTATTGGGGGCATATTTGGAAGAAATTTTTATTAAATATTATTTGGTTTACATGCTGGATTGTAATTTTATTGGTTACTATCCTTATTTTAAGAAACACAGTGATGGTTTATGTATTTTGGATATTGGTATTACTTATTTTTCATCTAACACCAATTCTATATCTTAAGTTCACCCAGAAAGATAAAATATTTAATTCTATAAAAGAAGCATTAAAAACAGGTTTTAAAAAGATACATCATTTTATAATTCCTTATTTAGTCATATTACTTTATTTTATTTTAATCTCATTTATTGGTTATTTTGTTTCTCTTGCATCAGAAACATTATCTGTGATCATTATTGTCTTATTATTATTTGATTTAGTTACCTGGTCAAGATATTATATTATTAGGGTTATAAAGTACTACTAGTAGGAAAAGTAATACTTTAATGGGGTGAAAAACGTAAGTTACGGAAAACAAAGTTTTTCTATGTTAGAAAATCTTCGATTTTCGAAACCTTTATATATCATTAAAGTAAGAATAGTACTATTAGTATGAAAAGTATGACTTTAAAACAATGAAAAAAGGAGTAACAAAGGACAAGATTAGCATTTCTCTTGATAAAGAACTACATGAAAAGCTAAAAGAGCATTGTGAAAAAAACATGGTTAAGCTCTCAACATATATAGAGCATCTTATAAAAAAAGGACATAAAGGAAAATGAAAAAAAAGAGAGGTCAAATTACAACGTTTATTGTAATGGGAATGATAATAATACTATTGCTTTCTATATTTATCTACTTAAGGCAGTCAACAACATTTTTTAATCCAGAGAAAGTGCTGCCTGCTGAGTTTGTGCCTGTGAAAAGATATGTAGAGCAGTGTGTTGAAACAACAGCAAAGGATGCTGTTTTCCTTGCAAGTATGCAGGGAGGTTATGTAGAATTGCCTCTTTGGATAGAAAGTGATCCAGACAGCTATGTTGGAGAAGGGCTAAAGATTCCTTTGTGGTTTTATAATGGTCAGAATAGAATGCCAGAATTAGGAGATATTGAAGATGGCATAGCAGAGCATGTAAACTCAAATCTAAAAAATTGTTTAGGAAATTTTGAAGGGTTCAGTGAGCAGTTTGATATAATGGAAATAGCTGAACCAGTCACAACAGTTTCTATAAGTGATGATAATATATTCATAAGAACAGAATACCCATTAAAGATAGCAAACAAGCAAGGCACTGAAACAACTGATTGGGAGGATTTTGTTTCTACATTTGAAGACAGCTTAGGAAAGAAATACAGACTTGCATCCTTAATAATGAACCATGAGAATGAAAATTCTTTCCTTGAAGCGCTCACAATGGAGATGATTGCTACATCTGATTTCCCAAATGAAGGATTAGAGTTAACATGCGGAAAAAGAGAGTATGATATTGATGAGGACCTTGTTCCATCATTAAAACTAATGCTTCTGGCAAATTTAAGGTATCTGACATTTGAAAATACCCAGACAAGAGAGCTTCCAACAGAATATCATGAAAATCTCTACAGATTCACTGTTACAAGGAAGGATTTCTCTGATTTGAGAGTTGATGCAATGTTTGACAGAGATTCTGATATTATAATGGATGTTTATCCACAGGAAAACAGAATTGTAGAGCCAGTAAACCTTAATGTGCCTTTTATAAACACCTGCTTTAAGATATATAATCACAAATATGATATTTATTATCCATTAACATTCCAGATAATTGACCAGGGAGAAGAACCAAGTTATTTCTTGTTCTCAACTCCTGTTGTAATTGATAATAGTGCACCAAACAGAGTTTATGGTATTAGGGAACCATTAATAGAAGACACAATAAACCAAGGAGATTATTGTGAAGACAAACAGTTTATGTTAAATGTGTATGCTATAGATGAATACACAAATGAGTTTATTCCTAATGCTGATATAAAATTTCAATGCGTAAGATTCATGTGTGATATGGGCACAACCTCAATAAGAACAATTGATGATGGATTGGTTCCAGATGCTTCTGATTTTGTGCTTGAAACAGAATTCCCAGCATGTGGGGGGGGATTCTTAATAGCAGAAAAAGAAGGTTATATGAGGGGATTCACCGAGGACATATTAACAGGAGAGGTAACAATAACAGGAGAAACACATGTGTATGAAGGAGAGCAACATAATATTTACATGACACCATTAAAAACTCTTGATTATAGAGTGCTGGTTGTTGAATTTGAAGGGAATGAAACAATCCCAAATATTAGGGAGCTAGAGGATGATGAGATTGCAATAATAAAACTCACAAATGAGGATAAGGATTATAGTGAAACCCTTATTTATCCATTTGAATATAATTTATACAGCAACATAACGCTTATAGTTGGTGATTATACATATGGGATTGATATAACTCTGATGCAAAATGAAACATACACAGGTGGGTTAATAGGAGATTGGGACACAACCGGAAACAGCATTTATAGTGCAGAGAGAATTGATTTTTATGTTTTAAAGAAAACAGAGGATCCTGTTGAAACAAATTATGTTGGATTGGCTGAACTTATAGATTTAGCTTCACTAGATTATACCCCAAGAATAAGATGAAAAACAACAAATTACCAATAATTGTATTGTTTTTGATAGTTTTACTTCCAACCTCGTATGCTCTTGTTATTGAATTTATTAGTGTGACAACTTTTGAAGATTATGCATTAGTTGAATGGAGCACTGATGTTGATGCTAATTCCGAAATTGAATATGGAACAAATGAATCACTTGGGATATTTGTTGAGAACGACGAATACTTAACAGAACATTTAATGAATATATCTGAATTAGAACAAAACACTGATTATTTCTTTGTTGTAACATCATGCACAAATGAAAGTGTGTGTGAATCATCTGATATGGAGAGCTTTTCTCTTTTAGGTGATAATCCTGTGTTTAACCTAACAATAACAATGGATGAGCTTCCAGATAAGGTAAACACAACAAGATATATTTTATCAGGTGTGACAGAAGGAAATGTTCTTATTAGAGCTTATATTGATATAGATGAAAACCCAGATCCCATTCTTATAACTCATGTTGATGGCACATCCAATCATGCAATCACAACTGATAATGTTACAGGTATTTTTGAGGGCATAATATCTCTTAATCCAGGATTTAACAACATAACATTAAAAGGAAGGAAACAAGGTAGAATAAGCAGTATAGACCTGCTTGTTTATGCTGATGTTGTAATACCCAGAGTTTCTTTAAATCCTATTCCTGAGGCAGTAAGAAGCGAAATGATTTATATCTCAGGCACTGTAACTGAGGAGGCACTTATAGAAATATTTTCTGATAATAACATTGTTTATGTGTTTAATGTTCCTATGGGACCATTTAATAGATCAAATATTTCAATTGGAGAGGTAAATGATGGGAATGAAGAGTTCTTTAATATTAGCTTAAGAGCAACAGATGATGTTGGTAATTCAGATACTTCAAACACATATAATATAAAAGTGGACAAAAAAGCACCTGAAATAGATTTTATAACAGATTTTAACCTAGCAACACATTCAACAATACTCAAAATAGAGGGAAACACAGAACCCTATGCAAATGTAAAGATAACAAACATAGGAAATTTCACAGATATATTTAGATTCAGAGAAGAAAGTGCTGTTAGCTTAATACAAATGGATCCAACCGGGCGTATATTAGGAAATGAAAGAGAGGCAACAGCAGATTCAGATGGTTATTTTAGTGTTAGTGTAAGTTTATTTCTTGGTTTTAATAACTTTTACATCAATGTTAGTGATAAGGTTGGAAACAGCATAGGTGAACATGAGAGCATCAGCTCGATTCCTGGTTCTGTTAATTGGTATGCATCGCAGGTTGAAGGTTACCCAACAAATATTTATTTTGAGGATATGGGGCCTGGATTTGATGCAACAGCATTTGTTGTTTTAGATTGGGTTGGTGGATTGGATGCACCTGTTGAAGCTGATGTAAAAAATGCAAGAATAGATGACAGAAGCAGAGGAGACAACCAGCTTATAAGTGATGTATCAGAGATAAAATCATATTATGACAGCACAAACAAGAGATTATATTCATTATTATCAGTCAAGGTAAAGCCATGGGCAGGAACAGCTGATGAATTGTTTGATCATCTTACTGATTCTATTCCAAAAGTTGATTTTGAAAAGCAACTTATAGCTCATTTTGAGCTTAGTGTGCAGGAAAAATATGCTGATGGATCATCAACAACAGTAAAAAAATATGATAAAGTGGCTTATGCTGTTCAAAAGCCAGAGAATCTTGCCAAATGGCTTCCTCCTGAGATGATAAATGCAACATTGAAGAACTTTATCAACCCTGCCATTAATATATTAGAAAAAGCAAAAGAATACACATTGTATCTAACAGGAGGATTTTTAGTGGGATGTGGTGCATCTATTGCTGCAAATTATATTGCTGCATTACTGCCAGATGCAGACACTGAGAAGTTTAAAAAAGCAATGTATTGGACATGTGACAGAGTTCTGTGTCCGACTGTTCCACCAATGTGTGATGAAGAGTTTAAGGGTGGAGGGAATTCATGGACATTAGAAGAAGGAAAAGATAGGATAGATGTTGTGTATATGAATTATGATAATCTTGATCCAGATGAAAGAAGAAAACATAGATGTCCTAATGGAACAAAAGTTCTTATTCAAATCAATAAATTCAAAAAAGTGTCAAATCTTTTTGGATTAGGAAATGATATAACTGAGACAAGAGAGCCTGAGTATTACTGCAGTGATAATAGCCCAACAGAATTAGGACAACCACGTGGACAGACTTTCCTTGGTTGCTTTAATAAGGAAGCTCCTGACTATGATGGTACAAAATGCTGGCTGGATGACAGCACATCAAAAGGAATAAACCCAAGAGCAGGGTTTTTCAGCTCATTCAAATGTGGATGTACACCAGCAATGTATGGTTATTCAGCAAATACCTTAAAGGTCTTTGAAGGACTTGAGAAATGCATGCAACAGGCAATGATAGGAGAGGTTGCATCTGGGTTCTGCGAAAGAATGCTTTTAATGTATGGATGTGATGTTGCAACTGATTTGTTTAAATATGCTTTTGGTGAGGTGTTTGCTGAAGGTGTTGGAAAAGGAGACAGAGGGGCTGTTGGTGGATATAAGGAAAGAGCTGAGGAAATAAAAAGCTCATTAGTTGGAAGATATGGTGACAGCATACATGAAACAATGGGATTATCACCTGAAAAGCTTGTTAATGATGCATGTTTGTTTGCGTTTACAGGAGATTTACAATTATTTGAGGGTGCGCTTGAGCAGTTTATTCCAACAGTGCCAATAGCACCTTATGCGTTGGTTATGGCAAGCTCAAGACAGAATGGGTATGACCCATTTATAGGACAAATGAATGTTGATTATAATATTTATGTTGGAATTGTGCCAGGAGGGCCAACAGAGGTTGAGCTAAAGCTTGTGTGTGACAAAAGCAGAGATGGTGGAGAATATTGCCCTGCACAAAGAGAAGAAGTTCTTGTAACTCAGAATCTGCCAAGATTCCTTGACAGAGATGATTTTATTGACAAGAATATATTATATCAAGCAAATCCTGCAAGATTCTGGTATAATGAAGTTGTGCTTACATTGAGATACAGCTTAGGTAATGTGTCAGATGTAAAAACAATCAGACAATCAATAAAAAGACATGATGATCTTGCTTATGGGTGTTCATTTTCCTTACCTTATGGGATAAGTTGTAGTTCTATTTCAATAGATCCATCTGGATTTGCTGAGCTAATGCCTACAATGGGTGGGGTTGTTGGAACACATGTGTCACCATCAGACACAATAACATATTATCCTGACAATAAGTTTGGATTATTAACAAAGATACACAATAATTATGGTGAAGAGTTTTATGTTAATATAGAACTAGAAGAGCCAAACGGCTGGAATGAATCAATACAATACAAAATAAACCCAAGCTTTGCTCCAAATGGAGAAACACAGTTTTATAATTTTCTTGTGGGAATACTTGGAAATGATGTTGGTGCAGAAGGTGTTATTTATACTGGAGATGTAAATATTGATGGTAATTTGGTTACTGAACATGAGGGAGAGGGAAATGATGCAAAAGGAGTTGTTTACCTGAAATCCAACTTGGTTGATAAAACACAAGCTGTTAAAAATGGTCAAAGTTGGTGTGATGCCGCAACAAGTGTTGATGAACCAAATAGATGTGTGCTTGAATCTAGTATTCTAGAGGTTGTGAACGCAAATGAGCTACATAGGATTGATATATACAATGACACAAATGAAACATTGTTAATAAGCAGCATAAATATTATAACTGAGACAAGAGCATATTCTTCAGGAAACTATAGATTAAATATAGATATAATGAGAGATGTGAGCGGTGATGGAAGAGGAGATACTCAGATACCATATGACACAAATTCCCAGGAATTAATGTTTGGATTTGGGGCTGAGAACAGAATACCTGAAAACTGTAACAGAAAACCAACTGTTGATTTAATAGAACCTATTGGGGATTATTTACCAAGAGGACCAAATCAGGAATTTATGATAGGCGCAAACATAGTTGATGACTGCAACATGATTGAATCAATCATAGTTAGTGTTGAGGAGAATAACAATGTGTTGTGTGAAATAACAAAAACATTAACCCCAGAGGATATTACAGATTCAAACAATAACTTTAATGATTGTGCATTAACTGTTGGAAGCTTGCCAGATGATAAGAGTGTGAATGAGGGAGGAACCCCACCTTATTATTCATTTAACTTAAATACAATGGATTTAACAGTTGGACATACAGATTCAAGTAATCCAAAATATTATGACATAAGATTCAAGGTAATAGATACTTCTGGCCAGGAAAATGAAGTCACAAAAACATTTGAAGTTGGAAATGTAACTATTAGTGAAATATCATTAAAACAAGTAACTGAAGATATGAAAATAGAAAAAATAAATATTTAATATTTCTGCTGTTGTTGATATCCTGGATCTGATGTTGTTTTATGCAATGCTTTATTCTTTTTCTGTGTTTCCATTTTGTTATGAATTGCATCCCATCCTGATACAACAGGTTTTCCAAGTGCATGTAAATGCTCTGCTTTAAGTTTTGTGCTGGATTCATCAACATTCAATTCATCATCATATGCACCAGGCTGATTAATGTATGTTTGAATAGCAGCAATAGCATGATCCAATTGATAATTATCTCCGTCTGCAAATTCAAAGCCAGCTCTTCTTTCAACATGACCTCTTAATTTTGATTTTTTATCTGCGTCCTGCCAATGCTGTTGCAATGATATCTGGCCTCTGCTCTGCCAGTATTGTTTCTGGCTATCAGATAGCTCTGAAACAAATGAATCCAATTGTTTTAAATCATCAACATTTAGGGTCTGGAGTCTTCTTCTTAAGTCCTGCACCCTTATTCCTTTGTCTTCCAGTAATTTCTTGGCGTCTTCTAATGAGTAATCTCCCTTTGTTCCACCAGGAAGTGAGAGAACAGCTTCAGCTAATCTGTCCATTAAAGCGTCTGCAGCCCCCTTGTAATCAACAAAACGACCATTCTTTAATGTGTAGCTGCTCTTAAGATCACCCATTATACCTGTAAGATCTTCAGTGAATTGAGCATAAGTTCCTTCATGGAAAACACGCTCGATTTGTTCGAGACTCATTTCTCCCCATTTGGATTCTCCTCCAAGCTTTTGTTCTAAGTCTTCACCCTTTTCAGCCATTTTTTATCACCATGAATATTAATTTTACTCTTAAGTAACAATTAGAATAAGTTACTTATATAATTTTCTATTTTTATATGTATGTACTGCCTAATATATTAAGTACCATATCATCTGCTAAAAAAGAATAATACAGAGCACCAACATCATTAATAAAGTCTGGTTTTTTGTTTTTCAAAGAAACATATTTAGAATCAATCTGCTCTGTATAACCTTGTTCATTTATGTGCAAGATTAATATTGTGTGATCCTCGTCTGCTATACCAACTCTAAGAACCATTTCATCATCTGTTAATTTATCTTTTAAGGAACCTTTATCCATATGTCCAAGAAATATTCTGTATTTATTATTATCCTCAACAAACACAAGATTGTCCATTCTTCTTTGATTTGAGGAAATCATTTTATCATACTTTCTAACAGTTCTTGTTTTGTATAAATAATCTGGAGTCTCAAAAACCATTTGGTCAGACTCCTCAATGGCATAATTAGATTTTGGAGCATTTGGAGTTGTTTTTACAACATCTTCAAGCCCTGAATTATTAGGAGCAGCTTCTACAATCTGCTCTACAGTTTCCTTTACAACAGGCTCTTCTTCATTATTGTGCTCAAAAACATATTTTCCTGCATTATAAGATGAATAAGCTATCAAAGCAGTCATTGTAACAGTTTTGGCTAATTTAAAATAACTTCTGTTATAATAACCATTAGTTCTCAAAAGCTTCTTCATCTCAGAAACATAGTCATGTTAACCACCCCTGGTAGAAAAGTTTTGTAATACATTATTACTGAGTTTTTGAGATTCAGAGAGATTTTTAGAGTATCCTAAAAAAGCATCTGCACTTCTTCCATACACTGTTTCAGGATTCATCTGCTCTTTTATCTGGTTTATGTTCTGAACACTCAGCCCTATATTCCTATATATATTCACTGTGTTCTTTGCAAGACCATCAAGTTGTGCTTTCACAACACTCATCAGCTCCCCCCTCTTTATGTGCATATATATTGCGTCTTTTGTTTCTGTTAATGAATTAACCTGATGATCTATTGCAAGCACTATTTTCTCAACCTCATTTGTTGATTTTTCAGTAAAAGATTTCAGCTCATTTATCATAGGAATTTCATTTGCAAGATAAGTTACTTTATCTTGAACAAGTGCTTTATACTGCTTCCTGTCATTAAACATATCAATCAATTCATCTGCATAAGCTCTCATCAAAAGAAAATCATCAGAATTCTCATTATTCTGAAGCTCTGCTGATATCTCATCAACAAATAATTTATTATTTTCAAGAGTTTCTTCAATTGTTTTCAGATGATTCTTGTATTGATGCAATGCAACATAGCTCTGTTTTCTGTAATTTCCTACTCTAGTAAGTTGATGCTTGGAATAATTTACCATATGATAAAGAAGGTTATTTAATCCAGCAAGATTATCAATCTGATCATCAAACACATTTTCAATTGTTATTGGCCTTTTTGATAATAATCCTCTTGAAAAGTTTACTAAGTTTAGAATTTTCTTGTGAATATCAGAATTCTTGGCTTTTAGAAGTTTTGATTGTTCTATTTGTAGCCCAAGCATTAAATTTGATCTTTCAGCTAATTCCATATAATAATCATCATCAAGAGAACCCACACCCATACCTAATGGTGCTGGAATAAGTGATCCTGGAACACCATCATATGTAATATCTGTTGAATCTGGCATAACTATTGGATCCTGACCTGTTCTCATAAATTCATCAACACGCTCAATAAGGGTTTGTTCAGACATTATAATCACCTCATTAATAACTAAGTGGTTAGTTTTAAAGTGATTTTTTCAGAGAAACCCGGATATGTTTCAGAAAGCTCGGAGAATCATGTATAAATTTCGGATAATTTTCAGAAATAGTTCAAAAAAGAGAAGAATTTTCAGAAACACTGAAAAATTTCTTTGAAATTTTTGGTGTCTCAAAAATTCCTGAGAATTTTTAGAGATCACGAAAATATCACAGTTTAAAATCATCAGTGTCAGTGCTTGGTTCTTCACTCTCTCCTTCTGCCTCAGGCATTGCTTTTTTCAGCAATGTGAATAATCCCAAGAACACCCCAAACAAGAGTATTAAATCAAGAAGCACCCACCATGTCAATATCAACACACCAAACCCCCATAAAACAGTTACAGCAGACAAATAATAAACAGGAGTAGGAGAAGCTAACAGATACTCTATTTTCCCAGGCACTTTATGGTTGAATGCTAAGAAGAATATTACCAAACCATATAATATTATTAATGATATAACAATAAATCTAAGCCAAAATGGATCTGGCTTGTTACTGAACAGAAATCTCATTGACTCAACACCGATCCAACTCAGACTTATTCCGTTTGCCAGGGAAGTATTCCACCCAAGCTTTTCTTTTTTGAACTTTCCAAAATAAAGCTCCATAAATATCCATAAAATAAAAACAGGTGCAAGTAACCACCATATGCTCCAATCCTTGAATGGTGAAGCCAGTATTGCTTTTAATGCTTCCCACATACCAATTCCAATAACTGCGAAACTAACCATAACATGATTTTAGAAATAAGCCTATTTATTCTTTTCGGTTTAATTTTTCTATTTTGTTAATAGTAAGAGATTTAACAACAAGATCTGCTTTTGAGAAATCCTGATCCATTGTGCTTTCATTTGGGATTGCTATGCATTTCATTCCTGCGTTTTTAGCAGACTCAACACCTGTGCTTGAATCCTCTATTGCAATACATTCCTTTGGCTTTAACTCTAATCTCTCTGCAGCCAGAAGATAGATATCAGGAGCTGGTTTTCTGTTAGGAACTTCATCCTCTCCTGAAACAACAGCATCAAAATAATCAAAATCCTCTTTCATGTGTTTTTTTATTATTATCATATTTGTTGAGGCAGCCAATCCAAGTTTGTATTTGTCTTTTAAAGATTTCATGAATTTGAAAGCTTTGTCTATTAATTTTACTTTTTCGCATGTTTGAAGATATGTTTTTATTTTTTGTCCTGAAAGTTCAGCCACATCTATTGGAAGAGAGAATTCTTCTATTGCTTTTCTGGATAATTCAGGCCTTGGTAATCCTATATTCTTTTTGTACCATTCACCACCATTCTTAACCCCATAATCACCCAGAAGATTGTTCCACACAGCCACTTTTAAGTTTTCAGAATCAACAAGAACTCCATCCATATCAAATATAATACCCTTAATCATAAAATAACTAATGAGTTATCATTAATAAAGTTGTCTGTTTTATCAAAAGTTATTTATATTATAAACACTTAAAAGTTTTAAGCAAATGAAAACAAAAGACACACCATTGAGTGAGGTTACATTCAGAAGATATGAAAAGCCTTATGACCTGAAAGGCAGGGAATTAGTTAGAAAATTATGCTTGAGCACTGGTCTTTTGCAACCTGGGGATTCAAGAGATGTTATTATTGATATTTTTCTTGTTCTTTTGGAGGCAATGAAGAAAGAAAAAGCTTTATCATCAGAAGATGTTAAGAAAAAGGTTGAGGAGAAAAGAGCTCAGCTAAAACTTCCAATGCTTGGGATTGCATCTTCTAACATAAGAAGACAATTGAAAAGGTTAAGAGGGTTGTTTTTTATTGAGAAAGTGAAGAATAAATACAGAATAACTGAATTTTCTAATCTTGAGGAAACATTTGATGAAAAAGTGGATAAATTTCTTTTGCCATCTATAATAAAAAGAGTAAAAGAATATGTTAAAGCAGTTAATGATGAGTTTACCTCTTAACCCCTAATGATCTTCTTAGCGCAACAATCTTTTTTCTTTTGCACTCCTTTTTTTTGCCAATATTTAAAGAATAAGTCTCTTTTCCTCTATAAGGACACTCAAATTCTTCTTTATTGCACAAGTCTACTACTATGCCTATCATAAACTGACAGTTATCCTTGTCAGGAAGCTGTCTTATATATTTGTCAAACTCTTTTTGATTTCTTATTTCCTCCATTTTGTTGTGCAATCTTATAATGGATAGTTAGGTTTATTAATATTGTGTTTTTCAATGTTTATTATGGAAATATATGAACCAAGAGAGGATTCGTTTCTTATTTTAAAGCAAATAGGAAAATATGCAACAGGGACTGTGCTAGATATGGGAACAGGCTCTGGAATATTAGCTAAAGAAGCTTCTAAAACAGCAAATGTTACAGCAATTGATATTAATCCAGAAGCAAAAAAATATTGTAAAGGAATCAAGTTTATTGTTTCTGATTTGTTTTCTAATGTTAAAGGGAAGTTTGATTTAATAATATTTAATCCTCCTTACCTTCCAAATGACCCAAGAGTGGAGGATGTTGCATTGGATGGAGGGGAAAAAGGGTATGAAATTATAGAAAAATTTTTAAAAAATGCTCACGAATATTTATCAAATCAAGGAAAAATATTATTGCTTTTCTCGTCTTTGACAGGAAAAGAAAAGGTTGAGGATATAATTAAAAAAAAGAGGTTCTATTACAAGGAGTTGAGCAGACAGAAGCTACATTATGAAGAGCTTTACGTTTACCTTATTGATAAAAATGAACCAAAATAGAAGAGATCTTTTAAGATTAATAACTGCATCACTGACAACACCTTTACTTTCTAAAGTAGAAAAAGCAGCTAATTATGTTGCATCTTTAACAGGTGCTGAACCAGAACCTCTTCCTACACCATCTAATGATTATGATCCTGATATAGAAGAGAGATTAAAAGAATTTGACAAAAGAGCGTTAAGAGCTGCAAGTGATTTAGAAGAAAACAAATTAAGAGAAAATCCCTTAGAAGATTTAGAGCAATTATATTTAGAATTTGAGTTGAATGGTGATTTTCTTAACCTAAAAAATACTGATACAAAATTAGAAGTATATTTAGAAAAAGTTGAACCAGGAGATAATTTATACAGGACAAGATTGGTTGTTAATGAATTTGGATGGTATGTTCAAGATCTTTCCAATCTTTATAGAAACATAAGAAGAGTTTTTTTTGATGATCACAGCATTCCGAATCTTTCATATGAAACTAATTTTGAGTCTTATATGAAATTAGAAGATGGTAGATTTAGATCAGTGAGTCATAGAAGAGTTCCTCCAAAAAGTGCTGGCCAAATTACAACTGAAGTAGATCAAGATAAATATGGATGTTTTTATGAAATGGAGTTTAATGATGGTGTAATAACCTATAAAGATAATGTTGGAAGCCAAGAGTCAGAATCATATATTGATGAAGATGCAAATGATTTTCTTACAGAAGCATTTAATGCTATAATTGGGAAGGATGATACATTAAAAATTGGCAATAAAAATGGTTATGATTGGGAAGGACAGAAAAAAATACCATTATCTTCATTTAATATTAACATTAATCCGCATGACCCTAATTTTTATGGTGATTATAAATTATCCAGTAGCGCTAATATGGATCAGGTGATAGCTGAGGTGTTTGGAAAAGAAGGTTTACAGTTAAGCTTGAGTAACAGTAAAATAAGAATCCCATATATGATTTGGTTGGGGAATAGCATAAATCACTTTGGAAATACCATAATAGCATTAGCTGATGCTGACGCAAAATATAAAAAGATTGATAAACCATTTTGGAAATGGTAGAATAATATGATAAAAAATAGAGAATTCTTTGCAAGAGGAAAAAGAGGGATCATCTACATTGCTTTTATTGGAAAGAAGAAAGTGGGTATTAAAACAAAAAGGTCAGGTAGTAAGGCAATTGGAAGAATAGAAAATGAAGCAAAATGGATGAAGATTCTGAATAAGAAAGGAATTGGTCCTAAATTTGTTTCTTTTGAGAATAATGAGTTGATTTATGAGTTTGTTGAGGGTGAATTTATTATTGATTATTTTGAGAAATCAGAGAAAAAAGATATTTTGAGAGTTCTAAAAGATTTAATGAAACAGATGAGAGAGATGGACAAGTTAAAAGTGAATAAATTAGAGATGCACCACCCTATAAAGCATGTTGTTGTTGGGAAGAATGTTGTATTACTAGATTTTGAGCGCTGTCATATAACAAACAAGCCCAAAAATGTAACACAGTTATGCCAGTTTATTGTTTCAGGACACCTAACCAAATTATTAGGATCAAAAGGGATTAAGATTAATAGAAAAGAGATATTAGATGCAGCAAAAGAGTATAAGAAGAATCATAAAGGATTCAATAAGATATTTAAATTGATAAAATGAGAATTAATTCTTTCCTTTGTTCTTGACTTTCTTCATGTCTTTTTCCAAATCCAATTCTTCAAGAAGTTCTTTATATCTATTTCTGATTGTGACTTCTGTTACACCTGCAACATCTGCTACTTCTCTTTGTGTTCTTTTTTCACCATGTATTAAAGCGCTTACATAAAGAGCAGCTGCTGCAATTCCTGTTGGCCCTCTGCCTGATGTTAATTCTGCTTTTTGTGCTTTCTCTAATATTTCAACACTTTTTGATTGTGTTTCTGCGCTTAAATTCAATGATGAGCTGAATCTTGCAATATAATCAGCAGGATTGCTTGGCAATATTGTTATTCCTAGCTCTCTTGTCACAAATCTGTATGTTCTTCCGATTTCTTTTTTCTCTATTCCAGATGCTTCTGACAATTCATCCAATGTTCTTGGCACATCATGTCTTCTGCATGCTGCGTATAATGCGCCTGCAACAACACTCTCCATTGATCGTCCTCTAACTAACCCTCTTTGAACAGCCAATGTGTATATTCTTGCAGATTCCTCTTCAACAGATTTTGGTAATTTAAGATAAGAAGAAACTCTTTTTAATTCTGCTAATGCTAATTTAAGATTTCTTTCAATGGCAGTTGAGATTCTGTATTGCCATTTTCTTAGTCTGAAAAATTTGTTCTTTCCTTTGTCACCTAATGAATAAAGGTCTGCTTTTCTTCCGACTTCAGTTCCCAAACCTTGATCATATTGGGTATAAGTCATTGGGGCGCCGCTTCTTCTTTTTGTTGCAGCATCACTAGCATCAAATTCTCTCCATTCCTGGTCAAAGTCTACCATCTTCTCTTCAACAACAAGACCACAGTCTTTACAAATAATCTCTCCTTTTTCTTTATTCAAGAATAAGTTTATGCCAGCGCACTCTGGACACTTTTTAACGTATTTTTCCAAGTTTTAGCCCCCCTATGATAAAAACTGTGAATATAGTAATATTTAAAAAGAGGAAACGAAAGTCATATTTAAAGCTTACTATTTTTCAGAAATATTTAAAAAGAGGAATCTTCTTCAGAATCCTATGCCAGCGTGGCACAATCTGGTACTGCGCGAGACTGGAAATCTCGTTCCCTCACGGGTATCCCGGTTCAAATCCGGGCGCTGGCGTATTATTAAACGGGGTGAGAACATGAAATACATATTAACTTTTATTGCAGTGTTTGCATTGGTAATTTCTGGATGCACTACTGGACAAGGTGATGAAAAAATGAATACTGAAGTAATATTTGAGACAAGCATGGGAAATATCAAAATACAGCTTTATGATGATATTGTTCCAATAACAACAGACAATTTTAAGAAGTTAGTTGGGGAAGGGTTCTATGATGGAGTTATTTTCCACAGAGTTATTGATGGGTTCATGCTACAAGGCGGAGACCCAACAGGAACAGGTACAGGCGGACCTGGCTACACAATAAAAGATGAGTTTGATCCTTCATTAAGACATAATAAAAAAGGATTATTGTCAATGGCAAATGCAGGCCCTAACACTGGTGGCTCACAGTTCTTTATTACACTGGTTCCAACACCACACTTAGATGACCATCATGCAATCTTCGGTGAAGTTACAGAAGGAATCGAAGTTGTGGATGTTATTGGAAAGGTCCAGACAAATGCTATGGACAGACCATTAGAAGATGTTGTAATAAAGAAAGCATATATTGTGGAATAATTTTTTTTATTCTTTATATTCTATTTCAACAATATCATTTAATTTTAATTCTGTTTTAGCATCTTTAACAGGAAACTCAAGATAATCCTTATTAGACATTACAAAATAATAAACTCTCCCATCTCTCCCCATCAAAATCTCTGGGTCATCTTTATACAGGCTAATAGCTCTGTAGGTATGGATATGAAAATCAGGGTCTGACTCAAAATAACCATTTCCAAGGAATCTTGAGAATGCAAATGTTCCGCCTTCAGATATTTCCTTAATCTCCCCTCCAAAAGTTTTGTAAATTTCAGGTGAAAACATGTACTCAACCCACATATCTCTACTATTATTTTTAACAGGCTTTGGTTTTCTGATTCTCCATCTAGACCTATCCATATGTTTTTCAGCCACATCATGCTCAAAGTCAAACATCCATGTAGGATATTTTCTTGACTCATGAAGACGATAAGGATGATATGTTTTCAATAATTCAGTTATGCTCATTTTAACCTCGGAACCATTTGGTCTTTCAAAATTCTTTAAAAAACTATCTTATTCCCACTCAATTGTTGCTGGTGGTTTATTAGTAATATCATAGAAAACAGCATTTATTCCAAATATTTTCAAAAGTGAATCTACAATTCTTTTCAGCACTTTTGGTTTTAGTTTTGCGAATTCAGCTGTCATTGCCTCTTTTGAATAAACAGGTCTTAATATAATGCTCTCACCCCTAACACCATAAGGAATAAGCACAACAGGGAACTGCCATATCTGAAATTTTGATTTTGGGTCTAATTTTTCCATAACAATCTCATCTGCATCTCTTAACAGCTCAATCCTTGGTCTTGTTACTGAGAATTGTTTTACTCTTCCTTCAAAATTCGAGAAATGCAATAACCAAACAACTCTGTTTACTTCAGGAATATTGTTTGTTATTTCAGTAGATAACTCTCCAAGTTTTGACCAGTTTGATTTTCCCATCACAACAGCAGCATAACTGTAAGTTCTTGAATCACCCTGAACACCAACACTTTTTATTGGGAGTAATTTTCCATTCATGGTGTATTTTTCAGCTATTTCATTTATTCTCTTGTTAATTCCTGCTTCATTTTTTATTTTTTCAGGCTCTTCAACACATAAACATCTTATTCCAAGCCCAGGACCCGGAAATGGGTGCCTGTAGATAAGAGATTTAGGCAGTTTTAGCTCTAAAGCTAGTTTTCTAACCTCATCCTTATACAGCTCTGAAATAGGTTCTATAACCTTTCCCTCATCAATAAGCTTTTGAACAGCTTCTACCCTATTATGATGGGTTTTTATCAAGTCAGAGTGCTTTGTTCCCTTTGATTCAATAGTATCTGGATAAATTGTGCCTTGGCCTAAAAGCCATTTATTATTATCTAACTCTAATTTATCAACAACCTTTTGCTGAACCTCAATAAACTTCTCTCCAATTATCTTTCTTTTTTCTTCTGGGTCATACACACCTGCAAGAGGGTTAAGGAAATCATCCTCTGCTTTCACAACATGAAGCTTGAATCCAAGCTCTGTTAACCCTTTTTTCACAGATCTGCTTTCATTCTTTCTCATCAATCCATTATTAACATGCAACCCATACACTCTTTTGGATCCTAATGCTTTTTCAAGCAGAGCAAAACAGACAGTTGAGTCAATCCCACCAGAAACAAGAAGAAACACACCCTTATCTCCAACTTGTTCTTTGATCTCTTCAATCTTTTTCTCCAAAAAATTATGCATATTCCATTCTTGCTTGCATTCACATATTTTAAGCACAAAATTCTCAATTATCTTCATTCCATTTGGAGTATGAGTGACTTCTGGATGAAACTGCAATCCATAATATTGTTTTTTTTCATTCCCAACAGCAGCTGTTTTGCAGTCATCTGTTGAGCCGAATATCTCAAAACCATCAGGAAGTTTTTCAACAACATCACCATGGCTCATCCATACTGTTTCAAGGGTTGATAACCCAGCAAGCACTCCTTCATCTATTTTTACTTTCAGAGTTGCACTTCCGTATTCTTGGCTTTCTCCTTTCTTAACCTCTCCACCAAGAGCTGAAGCCATTAATTGGTGACCATAGCACAATCCAAGAATAGGAATATTTAATGAAAACAATTTTTCATCATATTTAGGAGCATCCTCACCATATACTGAATTTGGTCCTCCTGAAATTATTATTCCTTTAGCATCTTTTAATTCATCAATATTAACATCAGAGTTTTTTATTTCAGAATAAACATTAAGCTGTCTAACTCTTCTTGCAAGCAGATGACAGTACTGACCTCCCATATCTAAGATAATTATTTTGTCCATTAAAAATTCCCTCTGGTAATTTTTATGGATGCTAAAAAACGTGTAAACAAGTTTTTGGCATCCATAAAATCAAAACAGATAATTTATATTTAAATTATTCTATTTGATGATAAAAGAATTCTTGACCTCTTTTGAGAAGTTTAATCTTTGTTTATTATTTGAATAAACAGTAAATAGAACTTCATTTTTCTTAACAGCATCACCAACATGCTTGTTAAGATATATTCCTGCATATTTGTCATTTGGAGCACCAGCAACTCTTGCTATTTTTGATATGTTATTATTATCCATACTCTTTACTTTTCCTGATCTCCCTGCTTTTACTTCATAAGAAAAGTTTCCAGGTTTTATTTTTTCAGGATTTATCTTCTTTTTTCCTTGTTCTGTTACCATATCAATGAATTTCTTATAGGCTTCACCAGAATTCAGAATATCTAATGCTTTTTTTCTTCCATTTCCTTTCTTGCTTTTTCCAGCCATTTCCAATATCAATCCTGCCATATTGACTGATCTGGTTTTCAGATCTTGTGGTGCTTTTGGGTCATTCTTCAACAGCCATAGAATATCTCTTGCTTCAAGAGCAGGACCAAGCCCATTCCCTATTGGCTGTGAGCCATTTGTGATTATTACCTTTACTTTCATACCTACATGATTTCCTATCTGTTCAAACTGTCTTTTCAACATTAAAGCTTGTTTTTTGTTTTCTATCTTTGCTCCTTTTCCTATTGGAATATCCACAAGAACATGTGTTGCAGATACTGAAGCTTTTTTTGCCATTATGCTTGCCAATAGCTGGCTTCTAGAATCAATGCTCAATGGATGCTCTACTCTAATTATTCTGTCATCTGCTGGTGCAAGATTCATTGAGCCACCCCAAACAAGGCATGCACCTGTCTTTGCCAAAACCTTCTTAATTTTCTCTATAGGCAGAGTAACATTTGTCATAACCTCCATTGTGTCAGCTGTTCCAGCAGGACTTGTTATAGATCTTGAGGATGTTTTTGGGACTGTAAGACCTGCTGCAGCAAGTATTGAAACAACAATAGGAGTTGTTCTGTTGCCAGGAACTCCTCCTACACAATGCTTGTCAATAACAGGGTATTTTTTTAATCTTAACACATCACCAAATGTTACCATTGCTTTTGTTAATGAGATTGTTTCTTTCATACTCATTATGTTTGTATGACATGCTGAAACAAAATAAGTTACTTCAATATCACTAAGCTTGTTTTCGGTTATATCTCTTACTATCTCATTAATCTCAAAATCACTCAATGTAAACCCATTAAGTTTTTTCTTTATGTATTGCACTGAATCAGGTTTTTTATCTAAGCTTATATCAACAATATAATTATTTTTAATTTTTAATTTTCTTAGAACTTCTTCATACATCCCAATATGATTTTTTTTAATAGCTTTTTCTGATTGAGCTATATTCACAATAGATGTTGTGAATCTACTTCTATATTTGATATTAATCCTGTCACCATGATAAATATTAAGAAACTCTGCATCCTCATTATTTAATGTTACAACCTGAGGACCACCTGTAGCTATATCCATATCCTTTACTCTAAACTTCATATTTAGCCCTCTCCTTGGTAAATTTCCATAAATGTGGTTAATAATACAAGGATAAGAGGTCCTAAAAGAATTCCTATAAATCCAAAAGCAACTAATCCTCCTAAAACACCAATTAGCACAATAGCAGGATGAACTTTTGATTTCCCACCTATAAGTTTTGGTCTTACAATATTGTCAATGCCACTGATAATAATTATTCCATAAATAAAAAGACCAACTCCTTTTCCCATCATCAATGGACTTGAGCTTAATAAACCATTAATAAAAATATAAACTGATATTGGAAACCAGACAATTGCTGAACCAAAGAATGGAAGCAATGCCACAAGAGCAGTCATTATAGTCCAAAGAAGAGGAGATGAAAGTCCAACAACAAAATAACCTATTCCTGCAACAGCACCTTGTAATAAAGCTGTTAATATATATCCATATATAACTGCATAAGTAATATTACTGACTTTTTTTGCAATATTTTCCTTATGTGAAGACTTAATTGGTAGAAAGGCCCATGCCTTTTTCATAAAGTATTCTCCATCTACAAATAAATAATATAACACAAATAACAGCACAAATAACTCTAAGAATCTTCCTGGAATAGAGAATAAAAAGTTGGATGTTGAGTTTATAATATATGAGCTTCCTTTTTGAACTATTTCTGTTAAGTAACTTGAAAACCCAGAATCAGTAAACATGTATGATGATAATGTACATATAAGGGATGGATTCTCACAGTCCAGTTTCAAAGAACCATCATCACCAAATCTCTCCTTTATCATAACATATGATGAATATGCTTCTTTTGTTAGCATGTTTGTGACAAAAACAAAAGGAACCAATATCAACAATAAGATTATTAGTGTCATGATAATTGAGGATATTCTCTTTTTTCCTGTTTTTGCAACTAATTTTTCATAAAGAGGGTAAAACACATAAGCAAGCAAACCTGAAGATATAATTGTGACAACAAATGGTTTTAATACCAACCATGAAATATAAGCAAGGAATAAGAATAAAGCAATAGTAAGATACCTTGATCCTTTGAACTTAATTATGTCTGCCATGATTTTATCCTGTGTTTTATTCTATTTAAATTTTTGCTAATTTGAAGATTGAACCAGACTTCTTATATAATTATGAATTTGTTTTGAATAAGGAACATATTTTAATTTGTATTTGCCTAGAACTATTGTAGATGTTCCAAAGATTTTATCTAATGGGTTTCTTTTTACCTCAAAGCTAGGAATTGTAACATATGGGTGCCACATATTATTTGCGTACATTCTATCAGCATAGAAATAATATGCTGCTTTCATGTATTTTGAATATGTTTCAAGAAATGCAAATCCTGCAAGAATAATTGAAATAACAATTGCACCAAGACTGTAATATACTCCCATATTTATCTTCAGAAATTTAAGGTTTAGGAAAATACCGTAATAAATAAGAACAGCCAAGAAGATAACCATAATTATTCTAGGAACAAAATAGCTTCTCTTGTCCGGCATTAAAACATACTGCGGATTTTCCATATTTACCTCTTTTTAATGTATTTAATGGGCCCACCCAGGATCGAACTGGGGATCCCCGCCATGTCGAGGCGATGTCATAACCACTAGACCATAGGCCCGTTGACAGTGATTAATCTAGGTTTATATATAAGTTTTACTGAAAATAGAATTTATTTTTTGAACTTATACTCAAACACTTTCCTATTGGAGGCATTTCTTTTATTAACCTTATATAGAACCTGTTTGCTTTCTCTTAATCTTCTTAAGCTATTTGTAACTGAGCCTACAGAGACTTTTAATTTCTTTGCAATCTCTTTAGAACTAAACCACTTTAGCTTATTTTTCCTTAAAAAATCGTAAACTTCTTGTTGACCCATATTAACCCCCTAATTTAAATTGTTTGTATTACCTATATATAAACCTTTCTTTATTTGATAACAATATTTATATAAAATACTTTATTACCACTCTAAAAAAGGGGTTCTTTTATGAAGGGTTTTAATGAAGAAAATTGGTTTTGTTTTAATTGGGGTTATGATTGTATTTGTTCTAGGTTCTAATGCACATGACGAGTATGAAATTGATGAAAATATCAAGTTCTTTTTAATAAATGATGATGAGAATCCTAATATTAAGTTCAATAAAATAGCAGAGAAGAAAGATTTTAGTATTACATATAAAAAGTTAAAATATAAAATAACTCCTTTGATTAAAAATAAGAAGGTGAATTTAGATAGTTGGCCAGATGACAACGGAGAGGTTACAGAGCTCTCAAGATTCCTGCAGAACAAAAAAATAAACCTAAGCAGAAGATATCAAAATTATGAGGAGATAGAAAGATATATTCCAGAAGATTGTGATAAGGGATACTGGAATGATCATCATATAAGGCATTATTGTGATTGGTTTAAGGTTGGCGGAAAACCCTGGAAAGACCAGGAAACATTCCAGAGATATTATTTATATTGGGAGAATCAGTATAACCATCAAACAAGTGATTGAGTTCTAATCAAAAAACATAAAAAGATTAATTATAGGTTGTTATTCTGATGAAGATAAATAAGAATCAGTTAATATGGGGATTGATTGGAGTTATTCTGATTATTTTTCTTTTTACTGTTAAAGATAAGATAACAAATTATTCATTAAACACTGATGAGAATTCATATTTTTACATGGGAAAAGCTATTTCTGAAGGAAGATTCCCTTATGGAGATTTCTTTTTTGCGCATCCTCCTGTTCATGCCTATATTTCAGGAATAGTGTTTAAGATATTTGGGTTTAATTTTACAGCATTAAAACTTGTTCCTGTTATTGCTGTGTTAATATCAGCGTTTTTTATATTCAGAATTGTGGGCGAAAAGTTTGATAAAACAAAAGCAATACTTGCTGTTATACTGTTTTTATTTCAGTATAATCTTTTAAGAGTAAGCACTCAGTCAGCTGGAATAAACTTAACTGTTATGTTTCTTGTTATCTCAACATATTATTTGTTTAAAGAAAAATACATTTTAAGTGGAGTGTTTGCTGGATTCGCCGGGATAACTGGGTTGTATTCACTTGTTTTTCCTGTTGTTATTGGTTTATATCTTTTATTTTCCAAGAACAAAAAGGATATTTTTAGGTTTGGTTTGGGTTTTTGTTTGATATTTGTGCTGGTTAACTTGTTCTTCCTTATTTCTTACAAAGCAGATTATTTTGAATCAGTTTATGAGTTCCATCTTAAAAAGCCAAAGTCAGAATTATCTCCTTTTTATAGATTTAGCATATTATCAGTTGCTTTTCAGTTGAACATATTTTTGTTTTTATCTGCAATAACAATATTTTTTACAAAGCATTGGAAAAAACTAAAGCATTTGATATTTGTCTCAACTGGATTTATTTTATTTCTTGTAGCACTTCCAAGAGCATTTCTGTTTTATTATGTGCTTATTTTCCCATTCCTAGCCATCTTAGGAAGCATTGGATTCACTGAAGTGATAAAGAAGAAGCCATTACAGAAATATAGAAAAGTGTTGATTGGTTTGTTTATGATAATTATTATTTTGTTTTCTGTAACAAAATTCAACAGGGATTATGTAGAGTATGATCAGACAATGATACAAGAAATGGCAGATTATATAGAGGTTAATTCAGCTGAAGATGATTTAATTTTTGGTGATTATTATGTTGTTCCTTTGTTAGCTTTGATAGCAGACAGAGATCTTGCGTTTGACATGGCTGACACTAATTATATGAGATTCAAGTCAGGAATAACAAATATTAATGATACAATAAAAGAGTTAAAGCAAGAAGAGAGATTAAAGTTTGTGGTAATAGAGCCAAAAAGAGATCTTGCTTATCTTGAGGACTTTGTTGCTGGGTTTCTGAAAACAAACTGCGAACTCCTAAAAATATTTAAAGCAGATAACTTTGGAGAGTATTATGTTTTTGATTGTAAAATATAGTATAGGTGATTATTATGAAATTTATTATGAAATTAAAACAACTGGCACTCAAACCAATAAAAATGAAACATATTGAGTTAAATTTTATTATTGCTGTTACTCTTTTATCCACAGCATTTCTAATAAAAGTATGGCCCAGATTCAGAAATGACGCAATGGAGTTTCCTTTGTATGGATATTTGATTCTAATAGCCTTCTTCTCAATTATGTGGTATATGGTAAGAAAAAGTTAAGCCTCCGCCGAGAATCGAACTCGGGACCTCGGCATTACCAATGCCGCGCTATGCCGCTAAGCCACGGAGGCATGATTATGATTGTTTTTCTTGTTTTGTGTGCTTGACTGACCGAAGGGAAGGAAACACACTTCAGTGTGAACTGACGAAACAGTTCCGCTATTCCGCTAAGCCACGGAGGCGTGTTTTAATTGAAATTTAGTCTAGTTTTTAAGCTTTTTTAAAATAAAGAATATAATTAATCATAATGTGATTGTCTGTAATACTCCAAAAATCCAAAATATGGTGTTTTTGTTTTTCATTTTAATCTTAGTCACCAACTGTTCCATGTTCACTGGGATTTTCATCTTCATCCACCACATTTACAAAATCATCAACAGGTGGAGATACATCCTCCTTATCTTTTGGTGGCTTATCTATTTGATTTTCACCACCTTCTTTAATTATATCATTAATCCCATCTTCAACTATCATTCCTTCATCAACAACATTATTATTTCCCTCATTACTCCCTCCAGCCACATCAGTTTCAATCTCAGGGGTTAAACCATCATCTCCATTATTATTTCCAACATCCATTTCATTCTTAATTTCAAGAGTTAAACCTCCAGTTCCTTCCCCATCTTTTGCTATCTCTGTTTTAATCTCCCAGGTTAAATCATCATCACCCCCCTCATTCCCAACTGGGTGATCTACAACCCAACCTTTAATATTTTCTTCAACTTCTCCAATTTCTCCTTTTACTTCCAAAATCTTAGTTTGTTCTAAACTTCCATTAATATCAATTTGATGTTGTTCAGAACTATTTTCAAATTCATTTATAATATTATCAATCTCTTTTCCAATAAGATAATTTATTAACCCTTCTTCATTCCAAACAATAGTAATTTCTCCGCATTTTTCTTCTAAAAAATTATTGTTTTCATCATAGCATTGAGGAATGGATTCTTGCATTGTTGGTTCCTTATCTTTAGGTTCTCCGCATTTTTCTTCTAAAAAATTACCATCTTTATCCCAACATTTCGAACTCGTTTCTTTCATATGCCTATATTGTTCACACTCAGGCTTGTTATTTTCATTATAACAACCTGGAGGAACATCTGATTTTTTTATATTATAATCAATCATATAAGATTTTTTTCTAAATAAATTAATCAAAAAATCAGGAACAAAACTTTCTGCAAAATCATCTCCTTTAACTGGTCCCATGGATTTTAATTCACTGCAAGCATTTTCATCATCTTTGTATTCGCATTTAACAGCAAGTGCAACCATTTTTTCACATTTTGCCTTTTGCCCAATATCAACATTATCCTCACAATTACATGTTCCTGGATCATCTATACAACTTCGAATATCTAACATTAATTGAACAAATAATTCTTCTTGAAGATTTTTTAACTCTTTTAATTCTTCTTCAAGTCCTGAAATAGCAGTATCTGGGTTACATTGTTCTTCTTGTAACATTAAAGTATAATCTTCACTTGCAAGTTCTTTACACCATTCAAATGTTTTTTTAATAAGTTCTGCTGTAAGCTGTGTTTTTTCCTCCTCTAAAACATAAACTTCAAAATTATCTGAAAGATCTTCTTTATCTTTTATTTTATTGACAATCTCATCAACACTTTCTTTAACTTCATCAGCAACATCTAACGAAATTTTTTCTCTCACAACTTGAAGTTTTTTATGTGCTCTCTCAAGATTTTTAATCGCATCTTTTTCGTTCTGATTTTGAGAATTACTTATTGCTGAATCTATTTCTTTTTCTCTAATCTCTAAAGCTAACTTAACTTTATTATTCCCAGAAGCAAAAAACATTTTGACATCATTTGTAAACCTATTAAACCCAGAATAAGTTTGAGCTTGTTCCTTAGCTAAGATTAAAGGAGAAACTAAAAGAATTCCTAATAAAAGTAAAATTATCACACTCTTTTTCATAATGTTTGTTATAAATAAAACACATATATAAATTTATCTTTTAGGTGTGATAGCTGTAATAAAAGGGAATAAAATAGGAGCATTTAAAAAGGGGGCATTTATACTACATATATCAGAACTTTGACTTACAAATTTGTTAGGCTATTTCTGAGAATAAATAAGATGGAGGTAAAAAAAATGAATGGAACAGTAAAATTTTTCAATGAAATGAAAGGATTTGGATTTATTGCTGCTGACGATGGAAAAGAAGTTTTCGTACACAAGTCATCCCTAGATGAAGGAATAACTTTAAATGAAAACGACGCAGTTACATTTGATGTAGAAGAAGGAGATAGAGGTCCAAAAGCAGTTAATGTGAAAAAGGCATAATTAAAGCTTGTTGAGTTGAAAACTAACTAGAATCACAATGCACTTGCTAAACAAAAGTTTTTTTGAGTTTAATTCTTTTTTCTAAACTTTATTTAACATGTATTACACTTAAGTAGAATTAAATATGTAAAGAAGAATTTATTACAGATTAGTGTCTCTTAATCAAAATAATCTTCATACGAGAAATTAGTCTTTCTTCCTTCAAAAGTGCAATTTCCTTGTTCATCAATTATATTCCCATACAAAAATTCTCTAAATTCATTCCTTAATGAAGCACAATCAGTACACCTTCTAAAATCAGTTCCAATCTCAACTTCAAATTCTTTATCATTAATTTTTGTTAATTTGTTTGGCACTGCTGCCCTATTCTTGAAATAACCATAAATAGTATCTATAAACCTAGAATCATTGTTGAATGCATCTGACAAAGTAATTCTTAAAACACATTTTTTAGGAGCTGTAAAACTTACTATTTCTCTTCTTATCTTCATGCATCTCTGAGACTGCATCTTTTTTTTATTTTCTTCATTTATAACAGCTAGTTGCTCAGGAAGTTTTATACTACCATCTGGATTGAATTTTACCATTTAGAAATGTCGAGTCTGTTTGTTAATAAAATTATTTGTTTTTTTAGAAAGTGTGAGGGAGAGGACTTTTGAACTGTGGATCACTTTAACAATAAAATAATAAAGATTTATAAGTAAAAGTATATTCTCAAAAAATATGGAACTTACTGAGTTAGAAGAGATTTTCAAAGGAAAAGAAGGATGTCCTATCGAAGTTAAACATACTAATGAAGAAGAGTTTCTCCAAGGAATATATTATGGAAGAAAAGAAGAGTGTTTTACAGTTGCTTGGAGAGAAAACAATAAATTGATTGTTGGAGTTAATGCTCAACTTGACGATGGATTTTCTATTGTTAATGTTGAAAATGATAATATTTATGTACAATATTATGTACAAAGAGGTGGCCTTCATCTTACACCAAAAGTCAATAATAACCGTAAGCTTCTTACAGCTTCAGCAATAAAATTGTTAGAAGAAAAATATATTGAATTGGACACAATGTTTAAAAAACATAGTAGATAATGAAATTATAGATATATTTCTAGTTAAAAAGATTTTTAGAAAAATATAAAATGCGAGGGAAGGGATTTGAACCCCCGGACCCACTAAGGGACAGGATATCTTAGCCAAGCTTCAAGCAAGGCTGTCCTCTTAAGTCCTGCGCGTTTGACCAGACTTCGCTACCCTCGCAATT
>JABMPP010000112.1 GCA_013202955.1 Candidatus Woesearchaeota archaeon
AATCTTGAGTCATCTATGAAATAAACCAAATCATCATCATCAGGATCACTCCCAATAGCTGTTATAACAACCTCCTCATTTTCATCAACAGTGATATCATCTATCTGCTCTAAAACAGGAGGCCCATTCTCATTGTTCACTGTTATTGTTACTGCTTGTGAATCATTTAGATAACCATCACTTACAGTAACAAGGACATTGTAAACCCTTGCATCATCATAATCAGTCTGCCATGTAAAAACATTATCATCCTGACTAAATCCTGAGTCATTTATAGAATAAAACAAATTACCTCCATCTGGATCACTCCCAACAGCTGTTATAACAACCTCTTCACCCTCATCAACAGTTATGTCATCCATCTGCTCCAAAACAGGAGGAGCATTGACATCCTGAACTGTTAAAGTATAAAATTGATAATCATATAAATCACCATCATTAACTGAGATATTTATATCATGATTCCCAGAATCCTGATTTAAAGGAAGCCATTCTATCAAACCATTTGAATCTATTGTCATTCCAGCTGGTGATGTTTCTAATGAGTATGTTAATAAATCATCCTCTATATCAGTTGCCTCAACATCATATGTATATTGGGTATTCTCTATTGCTGTTGTTACAGGTATTGAGGTTATAACAGGAGCATCATTCACGGATAATACAGTTATTGTTGTATCATCTGAATCATTCAGACCATCTGGATCTGTTGCTGTGAATATTATTATTTCATCCCCATTCCAATCTTGTTCTGTTGTGAATGTAGCAACATGAGTTATGTCATCAACTTCAATATTAATATTTATATTTCCAGAATATGTCCAGGTTATTTCAGAATCATTATTATCAGGATCTTCCACATAATCATCCAAATCAATATTATCTGACCCATCCTCATCAAAAAATACATCAGGAATATAAGAAACAACAGGCGCATCATTAACAGCATTGACTGTCAGGGTATAGATCTGATAATCATACAAATCACCATCTGTAACAGATATATTGATTGGGTGACTGCCTATATCATCTTGCGATGGTATCCATTCAATAAGACCAGTAGAAGAATCTATTGTCATCCAAGCTGGTGATGTTATTAAGGAATATGTTAATAAATCATCATCTACATCAGTTGTCTCAACATCATATGTATACTGGATATTTTCTATTGCTGCTGTTATGGGTGTTGATGTTATTATTGGAGCATCATTAACAGGCATCACAATCACTGTTGTATTAACTGAATCATTCATACCACCAAGATCTGTTGCTGTGAATGTTAATGTTTCTTCTCCATTCCAATCTTGCTCTGTTGTGAATGTAGCAACATGAGTTATATCATCAACCTCAATATTAATATTTATATTCCCAAAATATTCCCAAGTTATTTCAGAATCTGTGTTGTCAGGATCTTCCACATAATCATCTAAATCAATATTATCTGATTCATCTTCATCAAAGATCACATCAGGAATATAAGAAATAACAGGTCCATCATTAAAAGAATTAACTGTCAATGTATATGTCTGATAATTATACAAATCACCGTCTGTGACAGATATATTGATTGGATGACCACCTATATCATCTTGTGATGGTGTCCATTCTATAACCCCATTAGCAGAATTTATTGTCATACCTGTTGGTGATGTTTCTAATGAATATGTTAAGGAATCATCTTCCACATCAGTTGCCTCAACATCATATGAATAAAAAGAATCTTCAAAAGCTATAACTGCTGGCAAGGATGTTATAACAGGAGCATCATTCACAGGAACCACACTCACTGTTACATCATCTGAATCATTCAGATTATCTGGATCTGTTGCTGTGAATATTATCATCTCTTCTCCACTCCAATCAGTTGAGGATGTGAATATAGCAACATGAGTTGATGAATCTAGGTTTACATTAATATTTGTGTTCCCTGAATATGTCCATGTTAATTCAGCATCTGTGTTGTCAGGATCCTCCACATAATCATCCAGATCAATATTAGTTGATTCATCCTCATTAAAGGTTATGTCTGGCAATCCTGCTATTTCTGGTGGTTGTGGAATTATAACATTTAAATCAATCCTATCACTTGAACCAGGAATCCATACAAGGTTTTGAGATGTCTGCTTTCCATCCACGAAAACTTCTATTGGGGTTCCAGGGCTTCCTATCTCAATACCACCTGTGTTAGGATTATCACCAGGAACAATCAGGTCATAATAACCAGATATTGTTGAAAAAGTATCATAAACATCCCCATTTATTCTTGCTTCAACAAGTGTTCCATCTGGCACAAGCTCTGAATTTATCCTTAACTCACCCCAATATTCTGATGGTGCTTCAAGAGCATATCCTATTGATAAAACTATCAAAAACATTACAAAGTTTGTTATTATTGTTTTTCTCATGAAAACCATGCTCCATCAAACGACCATGTTGAGTCTCCATCAATATTTACCCAATATGCTTTTCCAGGGTTTATCTCAGTTAATGTGTTAAGGAATCCTGGCTTGTCAGGATTATTGCTTACCCATTCTGATTCCTCTGAGAAGATTACCTCATAATCAACATTATTGAAAACATTAGATACTGATTCTACTTGGATTGAGGGATAACCAATAAGATTTAGCCCATCAAAAAGTTGGAACTCAATCGGATAATTTTGGAGACCATCTTTTAGGTTGTAAGTGCCCCCATTGATTATTTGCATCCAGACCCCTTGATAAGGCTTTACATGCTGTAATGTGTTATCTGAACTGTCAGGTGAATAACTCAACCATTCATTGTTCTCAGCATCATATGCCCATGCTTGTATTAAATCATTCCCAAATGGCTCAAACACAACATCAGCCGAATCATTAAAATTTGGCAGGTTATAATAATCAGAAAGCACAGGTGTTAAAGGAATTGAAACAAGATTGAATCCTTGTTCAAGAGAAACACTAAAGCTTTTCCTTACTGTTACAGTTGCGCTTGTTGTCACAGAATCTTCCCCATCGGTGGCTGTTATTGTTACATTAAATATTCCTGCATCACCCTGAGCTGTCTGCCATCTGTATATTGCTCCATTATTAGAGTCTTCACTATAAATAAATCTGGAATCATTTATTGAATAATTAATATGATCCAGATCAGGATCAGGAGCTCTTGCTCTTATCTCAATTATCCCTTCTTCTGTTCCAAACCCATTTTCCACTGTGTTAAAATAAGGCGGCGTGTTTGTCATATTGGGATTTGAATAAATAGAAAATAATCCTGATTCACCTGTTATTTCATGAATTACATTACCTATTTTATAATGTGCAATTGTTTCAATATAATAAATGTCTGTCCAATTAGTTGGTATTACTGTGTCTCCTCTTGTTTCATAAAAACAAACATATGTTGACCCTTCTAAATCTATAACAGTATCTCCTAGTTCTATTATTGCTTTTCCAACACAAAGCTCAAACTCATTTCCATTGGAGTTAACCCAGAACCATCCTCCACTATTATTTGTATCTTCAGTATCTGGCTTTAATTGTAAAGACATATCTGCTGAAGGAGTATGCACACTGCTCCATTCAGTTATTGTTCCATTTTCAAAATATGTGATTTTTTCAAGAGCTGTTGTGCTATCAAAAATTATATATTCAGAGTTATGGATGTTTTTTGTTGTTGTTTTTGAGTCAAGAGTTTCTCCACCAAAATATACATTGTCGTCATCATGGCTTGTCCATGTAATTTTTATGTTATCATCAATTATCAAAAGATCCTGCCATTCATCTCCAGTCAATCTCTCAAGATAAACTGTTTCATCTACGTCACCACTAATCCAAAGACCATTAATTTGATAAGCAGAATAGCCGGTTTTTGAAACAACATAATTATAATATCTATTATTTGGTGCATTATAAAACATCACATCCCCATTTTGATCTGTCAACCCTGATCTTACCCAGGGAGGCCAACCTACTGCATTTATTGTTATTCCTGAATCTTGCAAAGGGATATCGGTTTCTGCATCAATAACAGTAAATCCAATTGTAACTGCTTGAACAGCATTTACGCTAATTAAGAAAAATAGGATATAAATGAAACTATTAACTTTCATTTTTTTCTGGTTATTTCCTTTAATTAAATAGCTTTTCATTTTACTGAGTAAGATATCCCAATCTCTATTCTTTCAATCTTTGGTCTATTTTTCCCATCAATTATTCCACTTATTATTGATTCCTTGCATACATATCCAGTTAGTGATTCATATCTAAAACCAATTCCTAACTTAAGATTTTCTGACCAATTTTGAATAATTTCACCTTCATTGTCAACTGAATAAAATGATGACGAATTATATTGAACCATAATTGGAAGATCAAAATTTAAGGATAATCCTTTTGTAAATTTATTGATCATCCATTCTAATGGGTCAATTAAATCTCCTACTGCTTGAGCATTAAAACTATTCGAAGAATCTCCTTTGGTATAGTCTGCATTAAAAATGAATTCTTCATTTAAATCAGATAAAAATCTATTTTTCTCTTGATTGTATTTTTCTCTGCTTCTTTCTGCTCTTGTAACCGCTTGTTGCTGATTGGTTATTTTTTCTTCCCATTTATCAATTTCATTTCTGTATTCTAAGTCTATATTTGGATTAGTTCCAATAATTAAAGAAAATGAATTATTATTCACTTTTTCCCCAAACTCATCAGTGTATTTGTTATTATTAAAAAACCCAAATGCAGTCCAATCTGATTTGTTTAACCCAAAACTTAACAATGCACTATGGTCATTATCATCTGTTCCAATATAATATATCCCAGTTAAAAAATCCATCTTTTTTAATGAAAATATTGAATTTAATCCAGCATAAAATAATTCAGCATCTGTTTCATTTGTTTTTGTACTATCATATGAGTCTCTAAATTCAATGTCACTACTTTCCCCTTTTGATCTTCCCTTCATGAATAAAGTATGAATGTTTTTGATTTCTTTTTTCTTAAGCATGATTGAAATAATATCATTGTTGAATCCAAAAGACATTCCTGAGATCATTGTTTCAAGATCCAAATCAGAGACATCATTGGAAATAAAGAATCCACCTGAGGTATAGTTTTGATCAATGTCTGATGTTGATTTATCACCTGATGTTTGTTTATGATATTCTCCTCCTAAACTAAATTTCCAAATTGGAAGTAAAACAGAAGCTCCTAAATTGTCATTAAATAAATCATTTGTAAAAAATGATGATGTTGTTAAAGTATCATTTTCACCATAATCAACTTCTGTTGAATCAGTGCTTATATTTTTATTAGCCTGATCATAATATCCATCAAATCCCAATAATGAAGCGTTGGAAAAAAGGCTTCCACCAATTCTAGTGTCTAAAAAAATTCCTTTTTCCCCAAACAAATTAAGAATTGTATAATCTTGACTATTTCTCATTATTTGAACAAGATCAATACTTCCTTGTGGATTGCTTAGATTTTTTGAATCTTTTAAACTGTTTATTAAGTCACTTTTTTCAATTGCAGTTTGTGAATAAATAAGAGTTCCATTTTTGTAATACATTCCATTCATCCAAAGCATGTTATCTTTTTTATCTGGTTCATCCTGGTTTGTTTGGTTTCCTTGGGAAACAGTTATGAATGGCGTTTTTGAAAAATACCCCCAATAATTCATTGGCTTTTGATTTATTTGAGCGGTTGCATTTGTGGAGTATAAAATAGTAAAGCCTAAAATAATCTGTAACAAGGTTTTGATATTCATTAATTTCCCCCGAATTAGTACTGAGTAGTGGTGTTTGCTTTTAAAACTTTGTGATTTAGTTACTCAATTCTGAGTAGCATAAACTTTATAAGTAAGTGTTTTCCTCCCAACCATATGATAACAGAACTATTGTTACTTTATATTGTAAAAAAAGTTGGATTGTTCAAGAAACTAAAGACAACAACTGTTAAGATTTCTAAAGAGCTGAATGTTTCACAGCAAACAATCTCAAGAACATTGAAAAAATTGGAAGATATGGGTCTTATTAGGAGAGAGGTTTCTCCTGTTGGGGTTGTTATATCTCTTGAGAGGAAAGCAGTTTCAATGCTAAAGAAAAGATACAGTTCATTAAAGCAGATTTTTGAAAAAAAGGTTTCACTTAAAGGAAAAGTTGTGGAAGGAATTGGAGAAGGAAAATATTATGTTAAGATTTATTCTAAAAAGTTTGAACACAACCTAGGATTTAAACCATTCTTAGGCACTCTTAATATTGAGGTTGACCCTGCCAAAGCAAAAGAGTTCATGATTAATCCTGAGGATATATTAATTGATGGATTCAAGGACGGCTCAAGAACATATGGAGCTGTGCAATGTTACAAAATAATAATTAATAATAAAATTGAGGGAGCATTAATAATTCCA
>JABMPP010000113.1 GCA_013202955.1 Candidatus Woesearchaeota archaeon
GCATTATACCATGCATCATTCATGCTTGGTATTTCTCTTACTGCTGTTCCATAACCTGCTTTTATTGGGTTTATTAATAAAAGAGCTAATAAAATAAAAACAGTTGTTTTGGTTATAATATCATTAATATGTAACTCTTTACTTACCCATTTGCTTACATTCTTATACACAACACCTGCAAAAATTCCAAATCCTATGCTAAATCCAGGAACTAATAATAATAAATATCTTACACCTTTTACACTTGCATAAATTGTTCCTATAAACCATAAAATAAGCAGTGCTGCATATTTCATGTCAACAGACGTATCTTTATTCTTTATTATCAGAAATAATTTAATAATAACAGGAGCAGCAATAGCTAAAAGGAAAGTGTTAAGGCTGCCTGGAAGTGAGTATATTATATATAGGAACCACAACATTGAAGCACCGAAAAATAAGAACTCTCCTTTTCTGGATTTATCTTTTCTAATCATTGTGAATAAAATTCCCATTAAACTCAGGAAGAAAAGAAATTTCCCACCAATCTGGCTGATGACGGCAGGCAATGAGCTTGGATTCTGCTCAGCAACTGTTGTGTAAACATTCGGCCACACTGTTCCAACAGCAACATCCTTTAGTTTGATAAATGCCATTGGCCCTTTCTCAAAATTCTGGAATGCAGCAAAATCCATAAAAAAGCTTACAAATATAAGAGATGATACAAAAAAGATAACCAATAAGAACAACGGTCTCTTGAACTCATCCTTCCTCAACAAATCCATTATCCTTAATCCAATGCTCTTTCTGTTTATCAAAACAATATAAATTAAATAAATTCCTATTGCACCCAATATAAAGTCAAAGCTATACCACCATCCTGTCCATGCAAGGCTGTATAACCCAACAAAGAACCCAGATAACCCACCAAAAATAAGCTTCTTCTTCATCTCTTTTGCTTCAAAAGCCTCAATAAATATCCAGGTTATTAATAATGGAAAAAATACATTATATGCGTCTGTGTCTGAGAATCCACCAGCTGTTCTGCTCACAAATCCTGCATGCACAGCAACCATTGTGGAAGCAAACAATGCTCCAACATTCCCTCCTGCTCTTCTTACTATAAAGAAAGCAGGAATAACTGAAAGAGCTGATATTAATATAGGCATATAAAATGCCAGTCTCATTAAGCTTAGATCACGTTTAAAGAAACTAATAATTTTATACATATATCCTTCAAAATATCCGTGTAGCATGTCAGGAGAAACTTCCCTTCCAAGAGGAGCATACATATAATCATTCCATTGCATACCATCAACAATTCTGTCTCCAGGATGTCCATGATCAACAACATTCTTTGCTTTTCTCATCCAGAAATATGGATCAATTGCCAGAAGATATGTTGTGCCTTCATCATCCTTTAGCTGAGATTTAAACTGGAGAGACAAAGAGGTTATCTGTTGGTCTATCTGCCCTTTCTGCTCTTTTATTATCTTCCCCATCTCGGTGTTAACAAGAGCATTCTTGTTCTGGTCAGGAAGATTTGGATACTGCTGGTTTATCTGGGTGTTTACTTGCCCTCTTATCCCATTCATCACAGTGTCTGTTGCCCAGTCATCTGTTATAGGAAGATAAGCAGGTTGTACTCTTAGAAATATGGATAAAAATAATGGTATTAAAAGCAGAAATAATGTTTGATGCTTTTTGAAAAATCCTTTGACTGAACCCCAATCCATGGCAATGTCTTCATCATCAGATTCTTTCTTCTCAGACTTGAAAAAATTCTTGACTTTATTAAAATCAAAAGAGATCTCCTCATCATCCTTGTCTTCTTTATCTTCTACTTTCTTCTCTTTCTTTCCTGACTTAAAGAGATTTGTAATCTTACTAAAGTCAATCTCTATCTCATCATCTTCTATCTTTTCTTGCCCCATTTTAACCAATAAAGAATTGTATTTGTTTTGAGAAAACTATATGCTATATAAATATTATTGTTTAAAGCAACTTAGTTAGGTATCTAAAGAATCTTGGTTCTCTTAACCCCAACCTAAATAATAACCTTGAAGGAACATCACGAGATTCTGTTTCCAGCACATCAAGAATTTTTTTCTGGTTCATAAGCTTGATCAACTCATTGTAATCTTTATCAGAAAACCTGTCAAAAATTTTTCTCAATCTTAAATGGATCCAAAGCTCTTTTCCTATTCTTCCTCTCCACTCTTTTTCATAATTTTTATCATTCAATATAGAATCAGCAAGAGAATCTCCAGCAGTTAATCCCTGGATAATCCCTCCAGCAGTTGTTGCTTTTACTTGTGTTGCTGCATCCCCTACTATATATACATTGTTTTTCTGTGTTCTAATCCCAGGATTATAAAGAGGAATAAGTCCACCTTGATATTCAATAATATCCTTGCATCCCAATCTGGCAAGAAATTTCTTGAAATAAAGATTAGGGCTGTGCATGCTTGCTAATCCCACTCTTGCATATGAATCTGATTCAGGCACAAACCATCCAAAGAATTTAGGAGCTGTTGAGCCAAAATATGTTTTATATGTTTCAGCATCTGATTTTATTCTAACTTTTGCCTGCGCTCCAATAAAGAACTTTCTGTCTCCAAATAATCCAGCTGATTTTGCAACCTGGCTATTTGGGCCATCTGCACCAATCAATATATCTGTTTTTATTTTTTTAACATCTCCTTTGTGATTCTTTACAATTATCTTCTTATTTTTATAATCCAAAAACCTATGTCCTGTATAAAGCTGAGCACCATGATCCATTGCCTTGTTGCAAAGATAATTATCAAATCTTACTCTATCTACAATCACTTCTTCTTTTTTCAGCTTTATTTTTATTGATCCTTCATCCGGAGCCACAACTTCAATGTTTTTTATCTTGTTCACAACAAACTCTTTTTTTGGTTTTACAAGATCATTAATTGAGAATGTCAACACCCCAGTGCTTTGAACAGGTTTTCCAACAACAAGATTGTTCTCAAATATATTAACATCTTCCCCCTTCTTTGCAAGCTTGTACGCAGTATAGCATCCAACAGGTCCTGCTCCTATTATATTTATCATACTCATAAGTATTCTATATCTATATTAATAGTTTTTCCTCTTGTTTTGTTACCATTAATTAATAGTAAACATTCGAAAGATTTATATACTAGTTATTTACCATACTATATATATTATTATAAGAGGTTTTGAGATTGAGCAAACATCGTTTTCAAAATATGGGATCAAGTATAGACAATTTCTTAGCTGCAAGCAAAGATAAAATAGGTGAAGCTAGAGAATTGACCAAAGACGCTTGGGCTATTCCAAATGTTAGACTTTTTGTTGTTGGTGGAACAGCACTTTGGATGTTATACAAAGGAGTTTTAACCCCAATGCAGACCCAAGCAACAAAGCTTAGTGAACTGGAAGCTGAATTAAGCAGTCATCTAAAAGAAACTCCAGCACAAGTATACACAGTCCCTCAGGATACTACACTCCAAGAATATGTTGAGAAAGAAACATACTCAAGTCCAGACCCACCTGAACCAGATGATAATAAAGATCTTACTGAAAAATATAAAACAAGAACAGTTAGAAAGGATCTTCCAAAAATAAAAGCAAACCAAAACTTAGTTGATAATCTTGAAGCAGTTTCTGCCGGAAATGGTTTAGAGATTGATTTGTCTAAACTACAACTCCCAAAAAATATGGAATTTAATGATCTTGTTTTAAGGGTTGGAATTGCCGATAAAGATCATACAATGTATATTTATCATGTTGGAAAGGATAAAAAAGTTAGAATAACTGATTCTATTGCTGAAATAAAAGATGGTAAGCTAAAACTTATTGATGATGTTGGATCTCTTTATGTTGGCGAATTAAGAAAGGATAATAGCTTTCACATAGTTGCTTCTTCTTACATCTAAAATCGTAATTTTTAAATATGAGTTGTGTTTACTTTAGGATAGTTAGGTTTAGTAACTACTCAAATATACTGAAAAACCGAAATGTTTATATATTAGTGTAAGGTTACTATAGAAAATAATTATAAACATATTGTGGGGGTATGCAAAAATGAAAAAGATGTTAAGTGGTTTGATATTGTTTCTAGTCAGTTTAATTGTAGTTACTAGTTTAGCTGCAGCTGTGCCAGTTACAATTGAAAAAGTCAAACTTAATAATGACGAGATATCCGAATCCGCAACCAACGAAATAAGGGGAGTGGAAAGAGGAGAAGAATTCGAAGTCAAAGTTGAAGTTAGAGCAACAGCAGATGTGACAGACGCTGAAATTAGCGTTGAGATAACTGGTGTTCACAACGAAGACATTGAAGATACAACAGACACATTTGATATGAGGGCAAATGTTACTTATGTCAAAAAACTTTATTTAACCTTACCAGGAAGAATGGATGTAGAGAACTACAGATTAAGAGTAAGGGTTGATAATAAAGCAGGAGACACAACTCAAGAAGATTATACACTTGAGGTTGCAACCCCTTCTAATTTGATTCAAATAAGAGATGTTCTTTTCAGCCCAAGCTATGAAGTTAAAGCAGGAAGATCACTTTTATCAACCGTAAGACTAAAGAATTACGGAGCAAAGAATGAAGATGGTGTAAAAGTAACTGTTTCAATTCCAGACCTAGGAATCTCTGCTTCAGATTATATAGATGAGCTTGAAGCTGGTGACTCAGTAACATCTGAGGAACTATATATGAGAATCCCAGCAAGCACAGAGACAGGCGATTACTCAATCAAAATAGAAGTACTATATGATGATGGTGATGAAAAGGAAACAGCATATGAAACATTGACAATTGTCGGTGAAGAAGGTTCAATGCCATTACCAAACCAACCTGCCGGGGAAACAACAGTCACTGTTCCTGAATCAAGGGATGTAGAGACAGGAGGCAGCGCTGCTTATCCAGTAACAATAACCAATGCAGGATCTACTAGCACAACCTACACATTGAGTGTTTCAGGTTTAGATGCTTGGGGAAGTTTTTCACTTGACCCAGGAAATGTATTAGTGGTTCCAGCAGGCGGAACAACATCAGCTTTCCTAACTGTTCATGCAAATGACGATGCTGTCGCAGGTGTCTATAATTTTGCAGTGGGTGTTTCAACAAATGAAGGAACACAGACAGTCTCTTTGGAAGCAAATGTTGGTGGAGAAGCTGCAGGATCATCATTCAAGAGAGCACTTGAATTAGGAGTAATTGTTCTTGTGATAATCTTGGTGATTCTTGGACTAATAATTGGTTTCAATAAATTAAGAGGCGGCGAAGAAGGAGAGAAACCAGGCGAAA
>JABMPP010000114.1 GCA_013202955.1 Candidatus Woesearchaeota archaeon
CATCCCTGTCAAGAACAATTATTCTTCCTTTGGTTGTGTCATGCAACCGATGGCCCGCTCTCCCACACCTTTGGATTGCTCTTGCAACAGATTTTGGAGACCCCAACAGAATAACAAGATCAATATATCCAATATCAATTCCTAATTCTAAAGAAGTTGATGAAACAACAACCTTGAGTTTTCCTTCTCTCAATCTATTTTCTATTTTATGTCTTGTGAATTTTGACAATGAACCGTGATGAGCACCTATGTTTTCTGTATAGTTTTTTGGAAACTTCTCTTTTAGGTGATTTACAACCCTTTCTGTTGCTGCTCTTGTGTTTGTGAATATCAATGTTGTTTTATGATCTTGTATTAGTTTATCCATAAGAGTGTACATTTTATGGTGAATCTCTTCATGTGTTGTATCAATAAGATCAGCAACAGGACTCAGCACCTTAAGATCAAGCTTTTTTATCATTTTTATGTCAACAATCAAACAATCTCTTGGTTTTGAGTTTTTATATCCAACCAGAAATTTTGCTATCTCCTCAAGAGGTGCCACTGTAGCTGACAATCCAACTCTTGTTATGTGTTTTGAAAGATCTTGGAGTCTTTCCAAGCTCAGTGATAGGTGAGTTCCTCTTTTATTTTCAGCTAATGCATGAATCTCATCCACAATACACCATTCAACACCCCTCATATATTCTCTAAACTTTATTGTTGAGAGCAGAATTGCCAATGTTTCAGGAGTTGTTATTAGGATATGTGGTGGAGTTTTTGACATCTGAACTTTTTCTTTCTGTGTTGTGTCTCCTGTTCTGACATTAACTCTGATTCCGAGCTTTTTGCCTGTCATCTTTTCCATCTCTTGCAATGGATTCATTAAGTTAATCTTAATATCCTCATTTAATGCTTTTAATGGAGATATATATACGCAATATATCTTATCCTCTAATATTCCTTTTTCAGAAGAATCAATAAGCTCATTAAGTATTGAAAGAAATCCTGTAAGTGTTTTTGTTGCTCCTGTTGGTGCACTCACCAATATATTGTTTCTGCTGTGTATTTCTCCAACTCCAAACAATTGAGGAGAGCTAAACTTTTTGAATTTGTTGAAAAACCACTTTTTAATAATAGGATGAAGTATTTTCCTCAATTCTTTTTCAGTACCTGGTTTTTCTTTATACTTTATCATACATAAATAGAAAAAAGAGTAGTTTAAAAGACTTATGTGTGGTTGTCCAGTGTCTAGTGACCATGACACTGGGTCTGGGAAATTTATTTCCAGCTGTCCAGTGAACACAAGCTTTATAAAGAAATTAGGATTCACTAAATAAACCGAGGCCAAGGTTATTGGCCATTCTAGTGCCGCAAGGCGCGCTACGAATGAGTATTAAGGTGAAGATAAAAAACCCTGAAAAATCAAAGACACTAAAAAAAGCAAAGCTTTTTTGGTGTGCCAGAAATCCAAAGGATTTCTAAGCATTTTTAGGGTGTCAAAAACCAGGGGTTTTTAAACATGGCAAATATCTATGAAGTACCTACTAACGAACTTATTGAGAAAACAGCACAAGAGCTGAAAAAGATAGAGCATATTGTGCCTCCTGAATGGGCAAATTATGTTAAAACAGGCACTAATAGAGAAAGACCCCCAGTAAAAAAAAACTGGTGGTATGTTAGAGCTGCTTCTATTCTAAGAAAAACATACAAATTAGGACCAATTGGTGTTTCAAAATTAAGAACATATTATGGTGGGAAGAAAAACAGAGGAATGAAGCCTGAAAAATTCTTTAAAGGGTCTGGAAATATTCTAAGAAAGATATTACAGCAATTAGAGAAATCAGAGCTTGTAAAACAGGAAAAAGTCGGAAACCATAAAGGAAGAGTGATAACACCTAAGGGAAAATCACTTTTAGACAAAATTGCTACTCAAATATTAAGCACAAAGCCAAAGATAAAAAAGCATGAAAAGGTGTTAAAAGTAGAAGTTAAGAAACAGGCTAAAAAAGAAAAGAAGAAAGAGGAAGCTCCTAAAGAAGAGATCAAGGAAGAAAAGAAAGAGGAAATTAAGAAAGTAGAGGAGAAAAAGCCTGAAGTAAAGAAAGAAGCACCAAATCCTGTGAAAAAAGAAAAACCTAAAGC
>JABMPP010000115.1 GCA_013202955.1 Candidatus Woesearchaeota archaeon
CTTTAAATCCTTTTTCAGCAGTCCTCTTTTCTATGTTCTTAAGCTTATCAGCCATTTTTATTTAACTTTGTTTGAAATTTACTTCTTATCTCATTAATTTTCTTTTCATTTAATTTGATAAGAATTGACTTACATTTAACTAAAAATTCAGGAGCCTTCATTATCATTTCATTATATTGCTCATCAGGAACAGTTCTATCAATATAATATTGAGAGTCTATTCTCGCTTTTAATGAATCCTCCGTAAAGTCCAATTCTTCCTCATTGAAATAATCTTTAAGAAATATCTTTGCAAATTCTATCGTGCAAGAATGAATTTTACATTTTATCCCCATCTTTGTCAGGATAGAATAAAGCGAAAAATATAGAGTATAATAAGCAGTCGAAATCTTCCAATCTTTTATGATATTTACCCTCATTGACTCAAGAGCCTCTTCAGCTTTCTTGATATAGGCTTCTGCAAGATCTGAATTTAGTTCAATTAAACTTAATCCTCCTTTCTTTTCAGCACACCATTTTATTTTATCCATTTTTTAGCACCTTTTGTATAAATTGTTCTGTATTAACAAAAACAAGGTGATTTTTTAATATTTCTTTTAATAGAATATCCTTATTTATGCCCTTTTCAAAAGTATTTATTGGGTAACACTTCACGTTTATATCTATTCCTAAATTCTTTGAAACTCTTTTTATTTCTTCATTATTGTAATTACCTGCTACAAAAATATCTAAATCAGATTCTTTCTTTTCTATTCTTTTAGCATAGCTTCCAAAAATAATCCCTATGCCTTTGATATAGGGGGTTATCTTTTCTATAATTTCTTTTCTCATAAGATTGTTTTCCAAAAACGCAATCGTTTTATATTGTTCCACAAAAACAAGATATTTTTTAGTAAACTCACTTAATTTTATCTTATATGTTTTAATCTTGCCCCTTATTTTAGATTCAATAATTCCTTTATCTTCTAAATCTTCAAGAATAAGCTGAGCAGTTCTGGGACTTATTTTTAATAATGTTTTAACTTCTCTGATATAATATTCTCTGCTAAAATCATTAGTAAATAAAGAGAGGATTTGCAGGGTATTTTCCGTTATTCTTATTTTTTTATACATATGTATGATTAATAATACAGCCATTATATAAATCTTACGGAATTATTGTAAGACTCCCTAAATGTTCTTTTATAAAACACGAAGAAATCTAAGATTTCTTGTGTCCAAAAAATCCTTGATTTTTGAGGAGAACCAAAATAAAAGCAGTCATTTCAGAACTTTTACAATATCTTCAATTGAAGCATTAGTTCTTATTCCTGTTCCTGAAAAATGAGTGTTGCTGACTTTAAACCCTTTTTTCTTTAGCTTTTTTGTCACTTCTTCTTTTTTTTGCATATTGTGTATTTTATATCTCTTTGATATTCTATGCAGGTCAAAGAATCCAAGAGTGTTTATTTTTGACTCATCATTTATTATCTTAAGGAAAGAGCTGTTTTCTATTATTTTATTATTATTGAACATCTTTGCTGCAAGCTTTTTATCCCATAGTTGACCTATCCATAAAGGGCCTGCATAATCATTCTCAAAAACAACAAAATTATGTTGTTTAATTATTTTATCGCAGTGTGTTTTACCTTTTTCACATAAAAAAAAAACTCTCATATAATGATCTTTTGAATAGCTAAAAATTGGTGTAAGTGCTTTATCAAACTGTGCACCAATAAGCTGGACTTTTCTTATCAATATTCTTAATCCTGTTTCATGCATCTGCTCATTTCTTAATGGTTTTGCCCAATATTTTCTCATGCAAGCAAGCGGAAAGCTTCCTGACAGCGCGCTTGTGTCAGTTGCAGTTACAGCTAATATTCCTTTTCTTGATAATCTAATAATAGAGGATTCCAGAAAAGGATTTGGAGAACCAAATGGATCAATATCAATATAATCAAATCCAAATCCATCCAGCAGGAATTTGTTTGCATCAGCGTTTGAAACAGTTGCTTTTGATGTTTTGTTAAGCTTTAGATTTTGTTTTATCAGCTTTACTGCTTTTTCATTATTATCATTCATATAAACATGCTTTATTCCTTTCACCTCTTTCAAAAATCTTACTCCCCTTACACCTGTTCCTGCTAGAGGCAATGCTATTTGTATATTTTTTTTATTCACAGTGTTCAGAAGCAAAACAGAGAGATCTCTATTAAATTTCATAACAGGGTTATAGAAAACAGAAAGTTTTTTTGATATCTTCCTCTCAATAGGCACATTTATCTTTACATTACCTTCTGAAATAGTTTTAAACATGAATAAGAAAAAAAGAAGAAATAATATATAAATTATCTGGTAAAAACAATTCTTGGTCCAATATACACAAATCTATGCTTAACTCTTCTATAATCGTCATTGCTCACAGTCACTCTTGCTGCATAATATCCTGGATCCGTATCGCTTGGAACGTCTATCAAAACCTTTCTTGTCACTTCCTTATTTCTGTTCAAGTCAAAAGGACCAACTCTTTTCCTTAAGTTAAGATCATATATAAGAACAGTGACTTTTACATTCTTCATATTAGGAAGATCATCATTCTCCAGGTTAAAGCTTGCAATAAGTTCATCTCCTACACTTATTTGTTCATCCAGAAATCTTAATTTTGCAACATTCATACTTTTTGGAAGAGCCATAACTAAACTTGTTGAAATCAGCAAACCAATAATCATTAATCCTAAAATCTTTCTCATTTTATCCCCCACCAGATTTTTACTATTATGAAATACTAACTTCTATATAAAAGTTTTGTTTCACTGAAACAAAACTTACGAACGTCAGTGAGTTAAGTTTTGCTTCCGAAGGAAGGAAAAGCTGCGAACATAGTGAGCTAGGTTTTGTTTCTCCGAGTATGTGGACTTTAAAATATCATGAACATAACCTTTAAAAACAAACAAATGTTCTCGTTTTCTATGGTGAGATGCGATGAGCGACATAAGAAGCCCAATATGCACTGTGATAGGACATGTAGATCATGGAAAGAGTTCTATATTAGATAAGATTAGAGGGAGTGCTATAGTAGCAACTGAAGCAGGAAAGATAACACAAGCTATAGGAGCTTCAATAATACCTGTAGAAACAATAAAAGAATCGTGTGGTTCGATGTTCAAGCAGACTTCTTCAAAATCTAATATTCCTGGTCTTTTATTCATAGACACCCCAGGGCATGCAGCTTTTACAAGCCTTAGAAAAAGAGGAGGAACATTAGCTGATATTGCTGTGCTGGTTGTGGATATAAATGAAGGATTTAAGCCACAAACTGTTGAATCAATAGAGATACTGAAGCAATTTAAAACACCTTTTGTTATTGCTGCTAATAAGATTGATCTTATATCTGGATGGAACTCAGAAAATAAAGGAAATATGATAGAATCAATTAAAAAATTATCAGCAGGTTCTCAAGAGAAGTTTGACAAAAAGCTTTATGAGATTGTTGGAAAGCTTCATGAGTATGGGTTTCAGTCAGAAAGATTTGACAGAATTGATGATTATTCAAAACAAATAGCAATTGTTCCTTGTTCTGCAAAAACAGGAGTTGGGTTGGCTGAGCTGCTTATGATAATAACTGGATTAGCACAAAAGTTCCTGGAAGAATCATTGAAAATTGATATATCCGGACCTGCAAAAGGGGTTATTTTAGAGATTAAAGAAGAGGAAGGAATGGGAACTTGTATGGATATTATTATTTATGATGGCACATTAAAGGTTAATGATACTATTGTTATAGGTGATGTTAATGAGCCGATTGTTGCAAAAGTAAAGGCAATGCTTGAGCCTGGTGCATTATGTGAGATGAGAGATAAAAAAGGCAAGTTTTGCAATGTAAAAGAGGTTAAAGCAGCAACAGGAGTTAAGGTTCTAGCACCTTCTGAAAGAACACCAATAGCAGGAATGCCCATAAGAGGTGTAAAAGGTGATTTAGAAGAAGTAAAGAAGAAAATACAAGAGGAAATAGAAGAAGTTCTGGTTGAGACTGATAAAGAAGGAATTGTTATAAAAGCAGACACAATAGGAAGCCTTGAGGCTATGGAAAAACTATTGAAAGAAAAGAATACAACAATAAGAAACGCGTCTGTTGGAAATATATCAAAAAAAGACATAGGTGATGCTGAAAGCAATTATGAAACAGATCCTTTAAAATCTATTATTCTTGGATTTAATGTTTCTTTATTACCTGATGTTGTTGTTTCTAAAAAAGTTAAGGTCATAACATCTGATGTTATTTATACAATAATAGATGAGTTTGAAGAGTGGACGGAAAAAGAGAAGAAAAGATTAGAGGCAAAGGATATTGATGTTTTAATAAGACCATGTAAAATTGAGTTGATGAAAAATTATGTTTTCAGACAGAGTAATCCTGCTGTTATGGGAGTTTATGTTTTAGCAGGCACATTGAAGACAGGGATGCCATTGATGAAGGATTCAAAAGAAATTACTTCTGCGAAAAGCATGCAGCATGAGCAAGAGAATATTGAAAAAGCAGAAAAAGGAAAACAGATCGCTGTTTCTATGGACAAAGTTACAGTAGGAAGACAGATAAATGAAGGAGACATATTATATAGTGCGATTCCTGAAGAAGATTTCAGAAAGCTAAAAAATCTGAAACAGTATCTAACTCCTGATGAGATTGAGACAATAAAAGAGATTTCTAAAATAATGAGAAAAGAAAACCCTGTTTGGGGGATTTGAAAACAGTAAATTATTTAAGGGTAAATTAATAATAATTTTTCTTATGAGAGTGGAAGATATAGACACAGAAAATATGAAAGGAGTTCTTGAAAGATTTTCTGATATGTGCAGACAGGCTTCTAAACTTGGTGGAGATATAAAGATAGAGGGAGAAGTTGATAATATTGTTGTTGCTGGAATGGGTGGAAGCGGGATTTCTGGAGATATTTTAAAAAATTATCTGTCTGAAGATGGGATAAGAGTTTATGTAAATAAGGATTACAAACTTCCTGATTTTGTTAATAAGAAATCACTTGTGTTTGTAATATCCTACTCAGGAAATACTGAAGAAACAATTGCTTCTTATCAGGATGCAATAAAAAAACAAGCTCATATTGTTGTTATGTGTTCAGGCGGAAGGCTTGATGGAATGGCAAAAAGCAGCAGAATCAACAGAATAAAGATTCCAGATGATATTCCACAACCAAGATTGGCAGTTCCTTATTTGTTCTTTCCAATGCTTACAGTTTTACAGAATAATAAAATAATAAAAAACAAAGAACAAGAGATAATAAGCACAATAGAGGTGCTGAAAAAGAAGAATTTCAAGGAGATGGCAGAGGAGCTTGCACCAAAACTTGTGAACAAAACACCAATAATATATTCCTCACAGAGATATGCATCAGTAGCAAATAGATGGAAAACAGACATTAATGAAAACGCAAAAATTCATGCTTTTTATAATATTTATCCAGAGTTTAACCACAATGAGATAAATGGTTATGTGAATAAAGTAGGAGATTTTTATGTTATAATAATAAGAGATAATGATGAACATTATAGGATAAGAAAAAGAATTAATGCTACAAAAGCACTTATAAAAAGAAAAGGCACCAGTGTCACAGAGATGGTAATAAGAGGTGACAGTTATTTAACAAAGCTTTTATCAGCTATATATATAGGAGAATGGGTAGGCTATTTCTTGGCTATTGAATATGAGACAGATCCCTCTCCTGTTGATATAATTGAAGACTTGAAGAAGCAGTTGAAATAGAAATTTGAAATAAATAGAAATGTTTATATTCTCGGATTGATTTTATTATATATATGGAGGAAAATAAAAAGTGTGGATTATGTGGAACAAAGATGGTTAAGCTAGAGAGGAAAAAAATAGGTGATACTGATTACGATATTCTTAAATGTGGGAAATGTAATCATACTGTTGCAAAGAGTGTTGAATAATGAAGGCTGTTGGAGTAGATATTGGAGGAACTAATATTGAAGCTGGTTTGGTGAATTCTAGAGGAAAAATTCTCAAAAGAGTGAGTGTTAAAACAGAAGCAAGTAAAGGAAGAAAGGTTGTTTTGAAGAATATTTTCAATGCTATTGATAAGGTAATTACTAAAGATGTTAAAGGGATTGGTGTTGGAGCTCCAGGTCCAATTGATTTAAAAAAAGGAAGCATAGGAAAAACAGTTCATATGCCCCTTCATAATGTTCCACTTAGAAAAATCATTAAAGAAAGATTCAGAAAACCTGTTTTTTTTGATAATGATGCAAATTGTTTTACTTTTGGTGAGAGTGTTTTTGGTGCTGCCAAAGGCATGAAAAATGTTGTTGGTTTAACAATTGGAACTGGTGTTGGAAGTGGTATAATAATAAATAAACAAATATATCATGGAAGAAACAATGCAGGAGAACTAGGTCATATAATAATAAATTTTGATGGGCTTAAAGATACAAAAGGAATTTCTGGTTCTCTTGAAAATCATGTTGGAAAATTAGCAATCAAAAGATACTCAAAAGGGATTGCAAAGAATCCTTTAGAATTATATGAAAAAGCAGCCAAGGGAAACTACAAAGCTGAAAGAATATGGGGTAATGTTGGAAAATATCTCGGAGTTGGTATTATAAGCATTATTCATGGCCTTGATCCGGATGTTGTTGTTGTGGGTGGAAACATATCAAAGGCATGGAGATTCTTTAATGGGTCAATGAAACAAGAAATGAAAAAAAGATCTTTATTCAAGCCTTGTGCTGTTGTAAAATCAAAGCTTGGTGATAAGGCAGCTGTGTTAGGAGCAGCATCTTTGGTGTTTAGCCCAAAAAATATATATAGAAATTAAACATTCTCCACTCTATGATAATAAAATCAGTTATTCTTAAGAACATAAGATCCTATTTAGATGAAAAAATAAATTTTCCATCAGGCTCTGTGCTACTTTCTGGAGATATTGGAAGCGGAAAATCAACTGTGCTTCTTGGGATAGAGTTTGTGTTGTTTGGATTTGAGAGAAAGCATCTTTCTGGATCCACATTATTGAGAAATGGGGAAAAAGAAGGTTCTGTTGAGGTAAATTTTGAGATAGATGGGAAAGATGTTGTTATTAAAAGAGTGCTGAAAAGAACAAAGGATTCTATAAAACAGGAAGCAGGTTATATAATAATAGATAAAACAAAGAAAGAATTAACACCTGTTGAATTAAGAGCGTTTGTGCTGAATTTATTAGGATATCCAAAAGAGCTTCTCACAAAAAGCAAGGACATTATCTACAAATACACTGTTTATACACCACAAGAAGAGATGAAGCAAATATTGGTAGAGGATAAGGATGTAAGGCTTGAGACTCTTAGAAAAGTGTTCCAAATTGACAAATACAAAAGAATAAGAGAGAATAGTGTGATTTTTATACGTGAGATAAAAGAGATGAAAAGAGAATATGAAGGAATAGCAACAAACCTGGATGAAAAAAAGCAGCAGCTAAAAGAAAGAGAGCATGAATCAGAGGAATTGGGGATAAAACTTGATGAAACAACAAAGATTATAATTAAAATAAGAGAAGAGAACGAAAAAAGAAAGCAGAATATGTTAAAGTATGAAAAGAAAATAAAATTGTTTGATGAGTTGAAAAATAATTTAGAAAGAAAAGAGCCTGAGCTACAACACAAATTGGAAAACAGAAAAAAGAATAACAATGAACTGACAGAGTTGGATAAAAAATCTGAAGAGCTGGAGAAGGAGTTAAAGAATATTGATATTGGAGATATAAAAGAGATCTCTGGGAAGATGGAAAGCAAGAAAAACCAGATAGAGCTGATGGAAAAAACAATAAGTGAGATAAGGAACAAAATAAATGAGTTTAATATTAATATAAAAAATGCAGATGATATAAAGAGGAA
>JABMPP010000116.1 GCA_013202955.1 Candidatus Woesearchaeota archaeon
GAATTTATCCTAATCTTATAAATAATTATCCAAACAACAAAATTCTTTTTCTTTTATATTTTACATTCCATTTATCCATTATTTCTTTCATTTCATAATCTTTTTCAACAGGAATTATAAAACATCCAGGAACCACAAACTCCCCTCCAAACCTTTTAACCAAACCATCTTCTTTTCTACGTCCTTTTAATGTGTAAATAAATTTTACTTTATCATTTTTGTTCATTTTTGAAAGGTCATAATAATATAATCCATGTGAATTTAATGAATAAATATCATTTAAAGGTTTTTCAGAAACTAAACTTATTCCCTCATAAAGCAATGTTTGGCTTAAACTATGTTTTTTATTGAAAAAATTTTTTACAGTTAAAGAGCTTATATGAATATTTTCTTTCACTCCATCATTTATTTTTTTAATTAAAAATAAATCTATTTTTTCCTTAAATATAAGGCAAAGATCTATATCTTTTGGTGCTGTTTTTCCTTTTACAAAAGAACCAAAAAAAATAATATCTACTACTTCTTTATCTATGTATTTTTTTAGTTTATTCTTTAATTTCAAAAATTCTTTGGATTTTTTTAACATTTTCTTTTAACTTTGATGCATCCTCTTTTGTTAATCTTAAATTATAACTGTCTCTGTAATCTTTGAATAAAGGAGACAATAATTTATAAATGTCCTGAAAATGGGTTTTTAAAAACAAGAATCTTTCAGAATGATTTTTTGGTAACAACCCTCTTTCTTTATATATTTTCAAGTCACACAATATTACCAATGACTTAAAATAAGAACTAACAGCAGGATTGTATCGTTTCTTTTCTAATTCGTCATTTCCGCTCTTTAAAAAATCTTTGAAATTCAAATATAAATCTTTTTCAATCTCTTCACTCATGTTAATATATTAACATATAACTCTTATTTAAACTTTTCTGTTAATGCATTAACCCAGCCTTATAATAATATTTCCCCCACCTTGGGAAGCATCTTACAAAATTATCACATAATTTTTTAGTGTCTATAACAAGGTCATTGTTTTGATTATTTGTTGTTGTTTAATTTTTTCAATTGTTTTCCATAGAACTTAATATCATTATTTGTAAGATTAGAGATAAAATTATCAAAACCTATAACAAATCTTTTTGCCTCTTGAAGCATTTTTTTCACTTCTTCCTTTTTTCCAATTTTCATATAATATTGGGCATCAACTCTTTTTGATTTATGTTTGTTTATTGTTTCAGTTTTATCTTTTCCTAATAATAATGCAATTGCAAGAATCGAACAAAAATGATTTTCACATTTTATACCAATTCTTTGCAGAAAGGAATAAAGAGAATAATATTCAGCATAATAAATCACAACAGTTGTCCATAAAAGATCACCATCTTCAAAATTTTTCTCTGCTCTTTTCAATGAAGTTTTAGCTTCCCTTAAATAAGAGATTGCAATCTCTTCATTTGGTTCTATTAATTTTAAACCATCTTTTAATCCAAAACACCATTTAATTTTATTTTGCATAATAATCCCACATTTTATTTATGTAAAGAGAATGGTTATTTAAGATGATGTGATTCTTTTTGATTTCTTCTATTATTGTTTCCTTTGTTTTTAAAAACAATTCTTCAGATAAATTTATTGTGTGTGGTTTATAAGGAAGCAAATAAAAGGGAAGTTTCACTTTTTCTTTTGATATTACTAATAAATCCAAATCAGATTCCTTGTTTGCAGAAAACCTTGCAAAACTGCCAAACACAATTAGAGCAATATCTGTTTTTATCTCTTTTATGAATGTTTTAAACAAAGGATATTTTTGAATAAACAAGAGAGTTTTTTGTATTTCTGCTTGCAATAAATAAAATTTAGTCAATATGTTGTTTAGATTTAACATGAAATACTTGTTTTTTCCATGCATTGTTGATATTAATATTTTCTTTTTTTCTAATTCTTTGATTTTATTTTGAATTGTTTTTAATGGGATTTTTGTAAGTTTGCTGATCTCTCTAAGGTAAAATCTTTCATGATAATCTGTTAAATACAAACCAATAATACACAATTCTTTGTTTCCTTTTTGATACATATGTATCTTTTATGATACATTAATATTTAAATCTTTCGGAATCCCGTGGGGTTCCGAAGATGCCAAAAACTTCTTGTGTTTTTCAGCATCTTTCGAAATTCCATCGAATTTTGAAGAGGCAAAAAATTGCTTTGCGATTCACTAAGAAATTCGCTTGCGAATTTCTGGTGAACTGAGAAATTCCTATAAAATGCTTAAAAATTTACCGTGCAAATTTTTGGCATGCCAGAAACCAAAAGGGTTTCTTAGCATTTCTGGTTTCTCAGAAAAATCAAAGATTTTTCTTAGGGTGCCAAAAACATTCTGTGTTTTTAAGCATTTCAGCATCTTTTGATTTCAACCCAGCCTTATAATAACATCTCCTCCGCCTTGGGATGCATCTATCACTAAATCATTGTCTTGGTTGCTGCTTATTGTGTTGTTGTTTGAGGTTAATGTTCCTGCTTCTGAAGCAGAAGCTGTTCCTATGTTGCCTTCTAAAATTTCTACTTGGTTAGTTAATTCTTTAATTCCTAAAACCAACATTGCCATAACATGATCCCCATTAATCGACTCATTATTCCCTAAACCAAAAGCATAATGAAAATCCTCAGCCATCATACCTATTCTTGTTTCATCATATGCATCATCACCTTCCTCTCCTTCTGCAAGCACTTCTCTTTTGAAATTGTATGAATAAACATTTACTTCTTTGAATCTATCAAGTATTGTTTTTTGTTGTGTTGCTACATTGGTTTGAATGGTTCGTGGTATTTTTTCAGGGTCAAATTCAAACCCCTGGATGTTTTCTTTCAAATCTCTACTTGAACTTGCTGTAAATGTGGATACACCTGCATTTATTATGGAATAAGCTGCTCCATTATATATTGATAGATCACGGGATGGTGAAGTTGTCCCAATGCCTGTGTTGCCTGTCCCTAAATAATTGGTGTTGTCTGTATCAGCATAAATCCCATAATGAGTTGATGTGCCAGTATTGGTGTTTAGGAGATGTAATGCATATGTATATCCTCCATTTAAAGTACCACTAACAGACCCCCGAACACCCTCTAAATATCCAGCAGAATTTGTTGTTACTGTTCCATCTGTGGTGGCTAAAAAATAACCCCCTATCATACGATCTTCATCATTATCAACACTGTTTGGATGAACTTTGGCCATACCCATAACGCCATAGGTAGATTGTCCGGAACTCCATTGCATGTTTTGTCCTAAAGTTGCTTCAGCTGTAGAATTCATGGTTCTACCACTATAAGTGGAGATAACTCTTGTTCTTCCAACAATTCCATCTATTTTTGTTCCATAAGATTGAGATGCCCCCATATCTCTTTCAGTATTTGCATAAAGTCCAGTTTGAACCATTGAATTATAACCAGAATTAAGTATTGCAGGTGTTGTATCGATATACATTGAGGCAACCACACCATTGATATCATAAGTTGTGTCTTTGTCTGTTGCCACAAGACTATCTTCAATATCTAACAAAACGTCTGGTGTTGTGGTTCCAATCCCGACATTAGCACCCAATATTTCAATATCATTTCCATCTTGGTCAAATACAATCCTTTCCTGAGCCAAAATACCCTGAGACCCTATAAATTTGTCATCCTCTACTAAGATATTACCCCCCACATTTAAGGTACTTGTTATGTTTGCATCACCAACAACATGAAGTATTTGTAATGGTGTTGCAGTTCCAATTCCTACGTTGCCATTAGCCAATGTACCAGTATGTGCTAAAATTACATTCCCTTCAACAGCAGTATTGGCATATCCTCCATAAAGGTATAAATCTCCTCCATCCTCTGTGCCTTTGTTATGTACTAAATAGCCTTCTGCAAAATAAGTGTTTGTGTTGTCTGTCTGAAGATTAAATACTGTTAATGTTTCGTTTACTAATTCCTTGTGGTTTAATTGTTCCCAAGATTCCTCAATAGTAAATAAGTAATCACCAATTTGCAAATCTTTTACTTTTTTCCATCCTTTATCAGTGTAAAAAGGATGTTCTTCTGTTACTTTTATATAACCATTTAACAAATAATAAGAACTTACATTTCTTGAAAGTGTGTTTTGCACTGTTACATTTTTAAATTGATTGTTTAAGATATCATATCCTAATATCTGATTTCCTACTTTCAAATCTTTTAAAGAAACATTTCCTTCATTAGTTCTTATTTTGGTTTCTCCAGCAAAGCATAAAGGTGCACCGCCTGCAGCAGAAATCTTCAGATCATCCCCATCCCCTGCGCCAGGTACTGGTATAGTTATTGTTCTGGTAGCACCTGAACTCAATTGGATATTTCCCTGTGTTGTGCATTCAGTAGCGCTTCCAACATTTAAACAACCAACAACACTCACATCATCAGCAGACAATGATATTGCAGTTGCAGTGCTGCTTGCAATGGTGTTTCCACTAAGAGTCAATAAACCAGCAAGTGTCAATGCACCAGTTGAAGCAATAAAATCAGTCCCAGCATTTCCTATGTTCGTAATTATATTATTATTCATATTCAAAGTACCAGCCATTGTGTCTCCAGAATCCTTAACATAATCTCCATCAGTGCCATCATGTTCTGTTCCATGTGTTTCCTCTTCTAAATCTGCAGCAATGTTAGTTCCAGCGTGATCATTTCCTGTATGCCAAAACTTTGTCCAACTACCCCATGTAGTGTCTCCAGTTGCAGTTCTTCTCCATAAATTCCCATTTCCTGTAAATCCTAATTGGTGCATTGGTCCTCCACTATCATCTACACCTCCTCCATATGTCCTAAATGAAATTACTCCGTGATAAGTTCCCCCATCACTTAATCCATCTGCACTATTTTGTTTAAAATCTGCTTGTACAGAAGAAGTATAATCTTGTGGTAGGGGGTTTGTTGCTCTTGTATCTACTGAATCTAATTTTCTAACTCTTGCTTCATTAAATATCCCACTGGTTGTTTGTGAAGCAGCAATAGCAATATCAGTATAACCAACAGTTCCTGCAGATGAAATTGAACTTACTGTTTTACTTGCAGCATAACCACTATATTCAAAGAAAGTATCACCTCCTGAATCATATAAATCATTACCCATTATTGTTAAGTCACCCACTCCACCATAAGCAGTAGTTGAACCTAAAGAAGTTCTTCCGGTTGTGTCAAAATATGCTGTTAATGTTCCTGATCCAGCATGTATTCTTGTTGGTCTTGCAGCATAATAATTCATATAAATATCATTGCCTGTTCCTGGATCTATATGGAGGTTTCCATTTGTTGAAATGACCTGGGCAGTACTGGCAGCAATCCTGTTTGTCCCGGCACCAACCCATAGATATCCAGACCAAATTGCATTTGGTCCATAATATGTCATTGAATTGTCTCCGCCAGAAATATGGAGCTTTGAATTTGTAATTGGTACAGTTGTCCCAATGCCGACATTATTTGCACTTGCGTCCACAAACAAAGTCGCACTATCAACATTCAAATCACCAATAGTTGCTCCCTCTGTTATAAAATTAAAAAGTGTTGTTGTACCAATTGGACCAATATACATGCCAACCCCATAATCACCAATTGTCTGTGCTGTTTCCCCAAAATATAATTCATTGCCTTGGATATTTGCATCACCAGTTGATGTTATGACTCCATTTGCAGTTACGGCTCCAAAATTATGATTAGACCAACTTGAAGAAGAACCAGCCCTCCAATACCAAGTTGCTGGTGCATTTGCCCCACTCGTCTGACGATAATTAATATGTAATGATCCTGCATTCTGGGAACCAATCATTAATTCTGCACCATAACCTCTGATTTCGGCAGTATTATAAGCAGCATTTCTACCAAACCATGCATTTCCATTCTTAAACCAATCACTAGTTCCTCCATCCAAAGAAACACTCCCTGTGGCAGTTATTATCCCAGTTTCACAAGTTGCATCTGCGTTACAAGCATAAGCATTTCCTGCTGTTGTTGCATAATTAACTGATTGTGAGCCAATATTACTTGAAGTAATCATTGTTTGCCAAGCATTCCAATTATTATTACCATACCAACCATAACGATGAATAATATTTCCTTGATAAAAATAAAATTGATCTTGTTGATGACCACTTAGTCCATATATATCCATTAAAGTACCATAACTTGAAGGGGCACCTGGTTGAGTATAACTATCATAAAGTCTTATACTCATTGGGTTGGTTTGTGTATGTGACCCCCAAGAATAATCCCATTCAGTATAAGGAAAAACAACATTAGTAATGCCACATGCCCCGTCAGCATTACATGCATAGGCATTTGTTGCTAATCCCGCAGTTAAACTCGCAGCTGTTCCAGTCAAACCTGTTCCTGGTCCATTGAATTGTGTGTTTGCTGTTATTTGTCCTGCTCCAGGAAGAGTTGATCCACCCACTATTAATCCGTTTTGTATTCCGACTCCAGCTCCATCCATATAAATTCCATTTGTATGAACATCCCCTGCACCATCATCATCATTTATTCTTAACCACTCGTCCCTAGATGAAGCAATTATACCATAACTACCAGCAATTGTGCCTGTAACAGAAGTACCTCCACTTATATCTAATGGCGCACTAGGACTCGCCGTCCCTATGCCGACGTTGCCGCCAGATTCAATAATCATTTTTGTTCCTGCATTACCATATGCTACATATCCAGCAGAACGACCTGTTGCAAAAGCTAATGCTCCGGTGGAACCTAATGTTGCTCGATTACTATATTCATTTCCTACAGCCAAAGTAAGCTCTTGTGCATTTGGGGATTCCCTAAGTCTGATCGAAGGCACATCCTCTTGAGCAATTAAAACCGTATCATAACTTGTATGAGAAGGTAAAGCAGTATTCGCATTATTAATAATAAGACTCTTTGTACTAGCCGTGTATGAATTTGAAATATGTAATTTCGATCCTGGACTCACTGTTCCAATACCAACACTACCCACAAACGAAATCTCAGGACGAGGAAACACCGTCGTATCAGTTGTATAAACACCAGTCGCTCCCATGCTCTGAATAATAGCAGTATTTGACGAATGTCCACGAACAGTAATATATGCAGTATTCTGCGTAGAAACTCGATGCACAATCTGAACCTTATACCTAGAATTTACTGCATCCCATGTAACATCCGAAATAGCCCAATTATCAGGAGTAGCCCCTTGAGATTCTGAATACCTAGCAACATTTGTATAAATAGCACCCGCAGGATTAAGCCCAAGTGCAAAAGTCTTCTTTACAACACCCGGAGAATTCTGATAACTATATGTAGATGTCACATCAATTTCCATCCATCCCCAAAATCCTGCAGGAAAATACAAATCAACCTTCTGATTCGCAACCGAATTAGTAAAAAACACATTAAATGTTTTCTCTGAAACAGTACCCCCAACAATAAGGGCCGTAGTCTCACAAGTCGCATCTGCGTTACATGCATAAGCATTTCCTGCAGAGTAAGAACCAATAGTGGTATCATCAACTACTGTACGCCAACTTTGCCAACCATAATTATATCTTCTAAAATACAAATGGTCATCCCACATATTTGAAACAATCTGAAATCCATAATTTGGATCACCAGGATGAGAACCAATAGTAATACCATTAGAATAACCAGTTGTTGCACTATATGCCCGACCAGTATTCCAAGAATAAAACGGTCTTGCTCCACTACCTGGGTGAGAATTATCAGGACTAGAACCATAACCATTTACTTTATTAGCAGTTGCTACATTTTGAGAAGCAATATTACCACTATCAATAATCTGCCTCCAACTAGATGCCCCACCATTAGTTATTCTACGAACATAGAAACTATCAGAATGAAACGCATGAGCTAATTGGAATTCGTAATTATTCGAAGATTGCCATGAGTTTCCAGCACTAGTAATCCAATTAACCCAATCATTTATCGGTCGTCCAGTTGGTTGGTTATAATAATAAAAGCCAGACTTTTGATTCGGGTCATCCATATTCGATGCAGAAGTGCTAGCTCTTCCAGCCCCACCATAAGGAATCTGTGAAGCATGAATCGAATCAACACTATCAGCATCCAAACCAGAACCAGAGCCATCAGTAGTGCTTGTCCATATTTGTCTCCATCCTGGAGAATATCCACTACCTTGATCATTATAAACTAATATTTGTCCCCCTCCCGCACCAGTTGTTGGTCTTATTGCTAACACAGTTTTATATGAGCCATCTGTCCATGTTTGTAAAGCAGTTCCAGCCAATTCAAAAGCTCCATAACCAGTATCACCTATATCGCTGTTTCCCGCATACCACCAACTTCCTTTACCAGAAGCAGACGGGTAATTAAAAAATCCTTTATTAGTTAAATCAGTAATAAATGCAGCTGTTGTTGTTGAAGCACCAAAAGTTTGTGTTCCAAATGCTCTAGAAAATCCAGTTGAATCAATGCTATCCAATAAATCAGCATTCGACGCTGTTCCAGTTAAAGCCCCCACAAAAGTTGTTGCAGTAACAACCCCTGTCTTACTGATTGTCATCTTATCACTAGCAGTCCCGGAGATAGGAGCATTATAAATATGATATAATTCAGTACCATCACCAGCTCTAATTCCTGTATACCAATTTCCAGCTGTTGGATTATAATATCTTGTCATAGCCTCATATGTTCCAGTACTTTCTACAGTCAAATACTGGTGTACACTAGTTTGTTTAATATGAAGAGGATAATTTGAAGAAGCCGCTCCATCATATATAGATATGGGCCCACTAGTATCTATCGCTCCAGTCTCACAAGTCGCATCTGCGTTACATGCATTAGCATTTCCTGCAAGCGTCGCATAAGCCGCACTTGTCATCGCCCCAAACCGGAGATTACTAAATGTAGAAGTTACACCTGCAGTATGGAAAGACGAATCAAAATAAAGAGGAACTGTTATAGCTACAGTCACTGTTCTTCTCACCACCCCATTCTGAAGATACTTAACACTTATTCCATCATATGTAACAGCCAAAACATCCCCCACAGCAAGAGTAATTCCACTAGCCGAATTCCCACAACTTTCATAAATATAACCATTAGTACCACCAGTTATATACCAAGCATAATCAATAGAACAATAAGAAGCATCTGCGGTAGGATCCCTATTTAATCCAAACATTGAACTATGACCCAAATTATCAACGACAACAGAAACATATGCTCCTCCTGGATAACCATCTTTACTATAAGCTTGAGCATTCCAACCACTAGAACTCCCACTATAAGTCACAGTATTACCTGTAACAACCGTTCCCCCTGTAGTTACAAGAGAAATACTCTGAGCATCAGAACTTAATCCAACAAAAGTTGGAGCCGTTACGGTTCCTCCAACATATAAATTATTAGTTACCCTAACATTATTATCAGTCTCACCAATAGAAAATATCTTTGTTCCCAAGTCTTCACTATCAAAGAATCTAATTCCTCCATAACTGGGTTGTGCTCCCATTCTAATACCTGTATGCCAACGAAGATCAAGCTTATTATAATTCCCACCATAATTCTCCATATTTGTACCGATGTAATAATTAGCTTGAGCATCAGCATTACCCCCTCCAAACATGAGCCTGCGACTAGTATAACTGTTATACGCATTTGCACCTTGATATCCACCTATAATAACTTGGTATTCTCTACCTGGCGGTATGTTTACTGCCCAAGAACCACCAGAATCAAGAAGGCCAAAACCATTACTATCATGATAAATATAACCAGCAAGCGCACTATCATAAGTGGTGCTTGATCTAAATCGTATTCCATTATTGTTGCTTAAATCCAAATAACTTGCACTATCCCAATACAAATGACCCCCATAACTTGTACTATACATACCAGTCCTACCTGAATTTCTGAACCAACCGCCAGTGTAATAATTGGTTGCCGTTATGCTTCCTGTATTCTGTTGATTTCCTGACGTGTCCCAATATGTCAGCCAGGACCCAGCACCACTAAGGAAACCAATTACATTACTATTAGCATTAATTCTTTTTGCTCCACCTGTTGACTCATCATCACGCATATATATATTGGTATATGCGGAACTCCCAAAAGTGCTACTAACACCTTGAACATTAAGATTCCCAGCAACATAAACGTTTCCAGCACCACTCACTCTAAACTTCTCTGCACCACTTCCAAGAATCCTCAATCCATAAGTAGCCGCATCCGAAACTCTTATATCTGCACCATACTCTGTCGAACCTCCAGTAAATTTGTTCACAACCAAACCCCAATCATTATTATTCGTCGCTGAAACATATAAAGAAGCATCATTAGGACCATTCGCAGTTCCTGCATTAATATTCAATGTTCCACTCATTGTATCCCCACTTTCATTCACCC
>JABMPP010000117.1 GCA_013202955.1 Candidatus Woesearchaeota archaeon
ATCTTAAATACCTAACCGTAGAAAGAGAAAAAACTGCAGAAAGAAATGCAGACAATGGTGGAATGTCATCAATTCCAACAGGTGATGAAATTTATTAAATCTCAGAGCTCCATTTATAATTCTTAGAAAAATTCTCTAGGCTTTCCAGATCCTTTTCCTCAAACTTTTTCAAAGGAAATGATATATTGTTGTAATACTGGATAAGAATTGGATTCTTTGGTGTTGTGTATATTGTAAAATTATCCATGTTTCTTTTTAAGAATTGGTAAACATGTTCTGAAGCCCTAAAACCAGTAGAATACTTCTCTTTAAAGAAACCACTTATATCATTCAGATAAACAATCTTGCTTTCAGATAATATTGTGCCAAAATAAACAATGTTTATGTCTGTTCTTTCTCCTTCCACAAATTGGTGATACCATATAGGGAATGTGTCTTCATTGTATTTTGTTATTAATATTGAATCCTGTTCAACCTCATCAAAAATATACTCAACATATCTGTCAGCAGTATCAAAAGAGCTTAAATCAACAAAAGGAAAGTTTCCAATAACCAAAAGCAATGGAATCAATAAAAACAAGATAAAAACAAAATAAGATGCAATATTTTTGGTTATCTTTGTTAATGAGGATATATATTTTCTCAATATCCTTGATGCGTTTAATAATCCTCGAGCAATAAAGATTGAAAACACAAGAATAGATGGAAGATAATAATGTGGAGTGTCTCCAACAGTGTAACCATAGAACTTAAATAATAAATTCAACAAGATAACTCCGAAAAGAAGAATAAATATTTTTCTTTCTTTTCTGTAGAACTGATACATCCCTAACAAAGCAATGAAAAAACCAACAAAAGTGAACTGAAACACAAATAGTGATAAAAAATTAAGAGTTTCAGGAATTATTTTTGAGAAAGGAATCACTCTTTGCTGTGCTCTGCTTGCAGATGCTGTTACATGATCAATAAAATTCCCAAGCTCCTCTGTGTTTCCCCAATCAATAACAGGATTCTGAGCTGATCTTAATGGAAGATAAGCATAAACAGAAAGCCCAATTAGGAAAGTAATGAACATTATAATTATCAATCTGTAGTCAAGCACTCTTTTGTCTGTTTTTAGAATATAATACATAAAAGGGAGTATCAATAATATTATCAGCATATGATTTGTAAGACTAAGCCCAAATAGAAATGACAGCAGATATAGATATCTTATATTCTTTGTTTCCTTCCATTTAACAAGCACGAGTATCAATAATGATATAAAAAATGTTAATAAAGTATAAACTTCTGCATAAACAGATTGTGACCAAAAAACCCTTGAGAACCCCAACATAACAGCAGCTATAAAAGAAGAAGATCTGCTTTTTGTGAGCTTTAATGAAATAAAGAATATTAAAACAGCTGTAAGAGATGCGAAAAAAGCTGACATAAGATTCACTCTAAAGGCTATACTTCCAAAAGGAATAAATGTAAACAGTTTCCCAAGAAGTGTATAAAGTGGATAGCCTGTTGAATGTGCTATCCCAAGAGTGGATGCAACAGTCACAAGCTCTGCAGAGTCACCCCAAAAGATATTTCTGCTTAATGTGCTAAGATAAACAGCAAATGATAGAAAGAAAACAGCAGCTGCAATAATATATCTTTTGTTCTTCATTTTAATCAAGAACTTTGTCACAATTAAGGCAAACATGTGCACTGTGCTTATCAACATACTCTGTGTTTGTACCATAATCTAGCACAATATTGCAGTTTGGACACTTAGGCTCCAAACTTTCCATTGAATCAAAGAAATTAAGCTCCATCCCCAATAATCTCCTTTATTTTTAAGGTATTTAAATTTTACTATAAATTACAGAAATTTCTTCAGTTTGCTCTGATCCTTTTTTTCCACCAACTCACCAACATTTATCTCAAATACCTTAAATATCTTGTCAACTGCAGGAACAACCTGGTTATTTATATAATAATCAGCATCATATTCATTTCCTTTTACTTCCTGCAATAATCTGGCTTTATCCCTTATCTTACCATCCCCTTTCACAATAAGGTATTTTACCATAAGTCCTGGCTTTACATCAATTCCATAACCTTTCATTCGTTTTGCAACAGCAACATGAGGAGAGATATGGTCATAATCATCTATTTTTTTCTGGAGCTGTGTTAATATGAGTGTTTTTTCAACAGGTATCTTTTTATCTCTTAGTTTGTTTAATATATCTTTCAAGTAATCAAATGCCTGTTCAGGATTGTTTTTCTCAAGTATTATTTTTATCACATTTTTTTGTGTCTCTCTTGCAATAACAGACACATTCCTTCTAACTGTCTCAAATCCTGTTATCTTAAGGATATTATTATCTGACAGAAGAGCATATTTCTTTTTTGCACCTTTATCTTTTTCTTTTCCTGACACAAAAAGTCCTGATTTGTAATGGCCTTCATAATCAAGCTCCATAAGACCTGGAAGCTCCATATTTACCTCCTCAGAAAACTTTGTTAGATCATCTTTTTTCTTTCCTTTCATGGATATGAATATGCTGTCTGTATCTGAATAAATAGTTGTGAATCCTTTTTTCTCTGCCATGTCAATAACTTTTTTTATGTAATATCTTCCATAAGCGGTTATTGAGTTTACACAATCAAGAGAATACCATCTTGATGCAGAGAACCCAAGATAACCATAAAATGAATTTGCCAATATTTTTAGGCTTTCCTGTCTTGCGTCAAGAAACATTGAGCTTTTCTCTTTTATCATCTCTCTTATTCTCATTCTCCTTGATATCAGCTCTTCCATAACAGCAGACACAAATCCTTTCTTTTTTGAGCAGAACCAAATATTCTCTTCTTCTATTGGAACATGTTTAACATCATTTTCACAGCAGCTACAGTTTTGTGTCATAGGACTGATATTATGAGAGCTGATAACAGAGGGATAAAGGCTTCTGTAATCAAAAATAACAATATCTTCATATAATCCTGGTATTGGCTCAAGCACAAAACTTCCTTTATATGTTTGTTTTTTTCTTTTTATTATTTCACTGAAATCAGGCCTGTTTGGGATTAATTCCCCAAAAACTCTGCTTTGTCTTATCAGATGGAACTCTACTAATTGTGAATAACTGGATCTGCAGGCACTGAACAGTGGAAGACCAACAAGCTTTATTATCTCAATTATTGTTGGAAGCATCTTTTCAAGAAGATTTAATTTGATTTCTGCATTATGCATACTGTATTCACAGAACTTTGCAAGCTCTTTTGGCTTGTTTTCCCATACATCTGCTAACATCTTTAGATCTATCTCTTTTTTATCCTCATCAAGAAGTTCTTTTGAAATTGATGATAATTTATAATCCTCAACATCAAGTGTTCTTCCAAGAATCTTTTTTACGAATTTATTGGTATCCATATGCACTATTCCTTTTATTCTGGAATTTATTGCTCTTCCTCTTGTTATTTTAATGTTTGATTGATCAAGTCCTAAATCCAATTCAATATTATTTTCTCTTGCTCTTTCATCCAGATATGGAAAATCAAGTGTGTCTGAAGAATAACCAGTAAGAATATCAGGTTTATAAGATTCAATAACTTCTTTGAATCTTGTTAAAAGCTCTCTCTCATTATTCACAAACTCAATATCTTTGTTAGTTGTGTCAAACTTTTTCCAGGTTATTGTCTTTTTCATATCTTTTGAATAGAAAGAAACCATAACTGCCTGGTTTTTGTTGTTGATTATGTCTTTTCCCAATGGATTGTATGCTTCTATATCAAATCCAAGTATTCTAAATTCAGATAAATTATCGCCTGGAGATGCTGTTTTTATATCTTTTAGCTCAAAAACACTCACTTTGCTCTTCATGTTGATATAATCCCCTTCAACATCAAGCTGTGACAAAGGCATTATATTCTTGTCAATCATATATTTTCTTACAAAAGAGATATCAGACTCAAAAATAGATTCAATCCATTCGATATCTTTAATTGCTTTGCTTATTAAAGAAACTCCTTTTGGGATATTTACATATAGTTTTACTGCATTAACATCTTTTCCATAATATTTTCTTTGAACAACCTCTGCTCCTGTGATATGGTAGGTAAAACCATCACTTTCTAGTCTTATGTTCTGGAGTTTTTTCACCACTTCTTCTAAATTAGCTGATTTTGAGATTATAACAAAGAAATAAGGGGTTGTGTTCTTATCAACAACGCATATTTGCCTGTTGTCTGATGTTCTGCCATACATAAAAACAACTGGCTTGTTATCTATTATTTTGTGTTCAATGTCCAATAAATAGAACTGTATTTTCTGCATATAACCCTAGAAAGCAAGTATAATTTAAAAATTTGAGCATTATAACAAACTTTATATATAATTCTTATTTAGGTTAACCCAATGGATCGAATTAATGAGCTAAAAAAAGAGATTAATGTAAAGCCTGTTAGAATATGTCCTAAATGTGGGGCATATGATCTTATTTTTGATACAAGCAACAATAGAATTTACTGCACAAAGTGTGGTTTTAAAGAAGATGTATTGAAGTAGAGGTATGAAAAATGGCACAACACAAAGAACAAAGAGTTGGTGTTTTTGTAGATGTACAGAATATGTATTATTCAGCAAAACATATGTATAATAAGAAAGTAAATTTTAAGGAAATATTAACAGAGGCTGTAAGTGGAAGGCATTTAATAAGAGCTATTGCTTATGTTATAAAAGCAGATATAAAGGAAGAGGGTAATTTTTTTGATGCTCTGAAGAAAATAGGGTATGAAGTAAAATCAAAGGATTTGCAGACATTTCTTGGAGGCAATAAAAAAGGAGATTGGGACATTGGAATTGCAATGGACACAATTGAGCTTGCTCCAAAACTGGATGTGATAATCCTTGTGAGCGGAGATGGTGATTTTATCCAATTATTGCAGCATCTGAAAAGAGCAGTTGGATGTAGAACAGAAGTAATAGCATTTGGAAAAAGTGCTTCCTCAAAGTTGCAAGAAGAAGCAGACAGCTTTATTGACCTTGACAAAGATCAAAAGAGATTTTTGATAAACATGAGAAAATGAAGGATGTAAATAATTTTTTGAGGAATGAACTTATTAGATATATCAAAGAAGAGTTAACTAAAGGGAATTCTATAAGTGATATAAGGAAAACTCTTCTAAAAGCAGGCCATCATCAGGATCTTGTGAAACAGGCAATAAATAACCTTGAAAAGCATAATTTTGATATATTAAAAGCATTGAATGAGCCAATAGATGAGAATCTTAAGAAAGAGCTGTATTTTGATGTTATTAATTCTCTTGTTAAGTATGTAGAATACCAGCTAGAGCATGGCTTTCAGCTGCAGGAGATTGAGAAAGGACTTCTTGATTATGGACATTCACAGTCAACAATACTTGAGGCTGTAAATATTGTGGTGCATAAAGAAGGAAAAACAAAAATCAATATGAAAGTATTTGGAGTCACAGCAATAATCCTAATTCTTGCTGTTATTGTGCTTAGCAACTCAAATGAAGTTTCGGCCACAAAGGTTATACTTGGACTTTTCCCAACACTTTTAACACTTATTGTTTCAGTTTGGTTGATTAGCAGAGTAAAAGTAAAGCATGTTTTATGGGCTGTTCCTTTTCTTTCGCTTGTTGTGTTCTTCTTTATAGCAACAATTGATTCTTTTTATGTATTCAGAAACATGGATCTAAGAAATCTTGCGATTATAAACCTTATAATCTCTTTATTTTATGTTAGTATAATAATATTAACAAGTAATAAAGAAGAATAGAATAATTAAAAATTAAAAGAAAAATAAAACACGAGAAAAGCAAAGCTTTTCTGTGTCCCAGAAATGCAAAGCATTTCTGTGATAAATAAAAAGTTAAAAAGCTTTTTCTTCGTCAGATTCCTCAGAACTTTCTTCTGCTGGTTCTTCAGATGACTCTTCTTCGTCAGATGATTTCTCTTCTGAATCCTCTGCTTCTTCAGCAGGCTCTTCGTCTGATTTTTCTTCTGATGCTTCTTTTGCTGGTTCAGCTTCTTCTTCAGATGATTCTTCTTCTGAATCTTCTGACACTACTTCTTCAGATTTTTCGTCTGATTCTTCTTCTGTAGATTTTTCTTCAGATGTTTCCTCGTCAGCTTCTTCTGATGATAATGAAGATTCTTCTGTGGATTCTTCTTCAGAAGGTTCACTTGTTTCTTCGGTAGCCTCTTTAGCTGGCTCCTCAGATTGTTCTGTTGTTTCTTCGTCATAAACCATTGTTTCACACCTCCTGTGAATGTAATAGAAAATAACTGAAAGTGTATGATTTATATAATTATCGCTTTTTTATGTTAAAAATTTCACAACATACGAAAAGTTTAAAAAAGTATTAGGAACACAAAAGCATCTGTATAAAATGGTAAACAGCATATATGAAGAAATAAAAGAGTATACATCAGGCACAAAGACAGAAGACGTTCTTAAAGACACATATAAACAGGAAAAATACGATAAAGATAACACTCAGAAGGATATGTATGGGAATGCTGTTGAAGAAGAGGACAAAGCAGAATATCACAGAATGGATGAAGAGGATGAGGACAACAAAGCAGCAGAACCGAGCATAGAGGACAAGATCATGGACAAATACAAGAGTGATGATGAAGTTCAGAATGTTATTGAGCATGAGCCTGTTGAGGTTCCTGAGCAAACTGATGAAAAAGAGGGAATAAGCATTGAGGAATTAGCAAAAATACAAGAACAAGGAGATGATGATGAAGAACAAGCTGATTCTGATTAGTACAGGTATTCTAATATTTGTTATGGTGTTATTGATTCCTGTTTTTATTTACACTAATAGTTTTGAGAGATACTCATTTGATATTAAGTTCTACGAAAAAGAGTTTGAGAAATATAACATAACTGAAGATAATTCTATTTTAATAACAAAGAATCTTTTGGTATATCTAAAAGGAGAGGAAAGGATAATTAATTCAAATAATTTTAACACAAAAGAAAAGTATCATCTTACTGAGGTAAAAGAAGTAATAAAGAACACACTTGAGATAAAGAGAAGTTCTGCTTATATTCTTATTCTGGTGTTTTTCCTGTTGTTCCTTTTGTGCTGGAATGAAAATTTATTCCTGAAAAAGTTGTCATATGGTGTTTTTGGTGGTGGAGTAATAACAACCATAATATTTCTTCTTGGACTCTTATTATTATTAGATTTTACAGGCTTTTTTTTCAAGTTTCACACAATATTTTTTGATTCCAACACATGGCTGTTAAATCCTGAGAGCGATTTGCTCATAAGACTGTTTCCAGAAGGATTTTTTTATGATATATCAGGAAAGATATTTTTAACCAGTTTCCTGCACGGATTAACAATGATTGCTGCTTCTCTGCCAATGATGCTTTTATACTCAAAAAAGCAAAAGAAATAAATAAGATACTCTCAAATATAGTAGCTATGATGAAAAAGGCGGTGGTGTTTTTATTCTCTGTACTTTTACTTGCTTATGCTGTGTCTGGAGAGGATTTTTCCAGAGAACATTCTTATGGAGAGGTAAGCACAACAAGCCCATTTGTTATGAATATAAATGATCTTGTTTTCCCTGTTACAAAGATAGAGATGTTTGTTAATGGTTCATTTTTCAATGTGGGAGTAAAAGCAGAAAATCTGACTGAATATTTCAAGATTGAGGATACAAAATATTACCAATTCAAACTTAGTTCTGAGGTTAATAATAAGAATATTGAGGCAGTAATGATAACTTTTAGAGTTGAGAGTGATTTTTTTAAGGACAATAAAATTCCATTAGCAAATATTTATCTTGCAAAATATGAAGATGGATGGGAAAGACTGGAAACAAATTATCTGGAAGAAAAAGCAAATTATCATTATTATAGCGCAATAGGTGATGGAATGTTTGAGTTTGCGATTATAGCAGAAGAAGATGACAAGATTTTAATAAGAACATCAGAGCTTCCTGAAACAATTATACAGGGAAGAACATTTGTTATACCTGTAAAAATAACAAACATGGCAAATGTTGAGAAAGATTATGTTATTTCTATGGATAATATGAATAAGATTGCTGACTGGAAAGTTGGAGTTGGACAGGAAAATCGTGCTGAGACAATAACTATTGGAGCTGAAAAAACAAAAGATATTCCTATTGCCATATTTGTTAAAAAAACATCCTTACTTGGAGAGAACAGTTTTTTTGTTGTTATAGATAATGGAAGAGAGATAAAAGAATTCCCAATAACAGCAGACATAAAGGGAATAGATGAGGTTTTAGGATATAGTGTTGTGAAAGTTGAGAGAGAGTTTGAGAAAATAGAAGGAGATGAGAATAGGATTAAGATATCCATAACAAACAATGGAGTTGAAACAACAAGATATTTAATAAAAACAAATGGGATTGAGCGTTTTGGGGAATATTATTTTGATGAAAGTAGTATTGTGCTTGTGGATCCTGAAGAAACAAAAATTATATTTCTAAATATTATGCCAAAATCAGGTGCAAAAGGAAGCCATGAATTCAGTGTTTCCATTGAATCTGGCTCAGATATTATTGAAAAGAAACAATACAATATTGAGGTTATATCAGACAAAATGATTAGCACAAATAATCTGGAGCTAATAATCATGTCAGCTATTCTGATTGTGGTGGCACTTATATTTTATATGTACGCAAAGAGAAGAAAGAAATGAAAAAGATGATAGTTGGGAACTGGAAAATGAACAAAACCACAGCTGAAGCTATGGTGTTTGTCAAGAGATTAAAAAAAGTAAAGAGTAAAGCTGATATTGTGATGTGTCCTGCTTTTACAGCACTTTATGCTGTTTCTAAGCTTTTGGGGAAAAGTAAGATAAAACTTGGGGCACAGAATATGTTCTATGAAGAAAAGGGCCCTTATACAGGAGAAGTGTCTCCAAAAATGCTTGGAGTAGATTATGTTATTTTAGGTCATTCTGAAAGAAGAGAATATTTTAATGAAACAAATGAAGAGATAAATAAAAAAGTAAAAGCAGCATTAAAGAATAAGATAAAGCCAATCTTGTGTGTTGGTGAATCATTAAAGCAAAGAAAAGCAAAGAAAGCAAAACAAGTTGTTGGAAATCAGCTAAAGAAGTGTCTAAAAGAAGTAAAAAAGAATGAATTCTCGAGAATAATAATTGCTTATGAGCCTATATGGGCTATTGGAACAGGCAAAACAGCAACAGCTGAACAAGCTCAGGAGATGCACAGCTTTATTAGATCTGTGGTTAGTAAAATAATAGGAGTAAAAAGCAGCAAAAAGCTAAAAATTCTTTATGGTGGCAGTGTAAATCCGAAAAATATTAAAAGTATATTTGAAATGAAGGATATAGACGGAGCTTTAATAGGTGGAGCAAGCCTTAAATTAACATCATTTGCCAGAATGATTCATCTTTGTTCCTGATCATGGATTCACAGCAGAAGAAAACAATTGGATTTTATAATGAGTATGCTAAGCAGTATTCTGAATATACTTTTCCAAAATTATTTCAATACCAGTTAAATCAATTTGTGTCTTTCTTGAATGGAAAAAAGGTGTTGGATGCAGGTTGTGGGGCAGGAAGAGATGTTGAATATTTAACAGAAGAAAAGCTGGATGTTATTGGGATAGATATATCTGATAACATGCTAAAAGAAGCAAGGAAAAGAGTAAAAGGTGCAAAGTTCAAGAAAATGGATCTTCTGGATATAAAATTAAAACCAAAAAGCTTTGATGGTGTGTGGTGCTCTGCCACTCTGCTTCATTTCCGAAAAAGAGATGCACCAAAAGTATTAAAGAACTTCCACAATGTTCTGAAAAAAGATGGTGTTGTGTATATTTCTGCAAAAGAAGGTGAAGGAGAAAAAGTGCTTGATTCTGGATTTATAAAAGCACCTAGGTTTTTTTCATTCTACAAACAGGTGGAGCTTGAAATATTAGTAGAAGAGAATGGATTTGAGATTATTACCTCTTATTCTGAAAAAGCAGAAGAAACAAATTGGTTAAATATTTTTGCAAGAAAAGTCTAAGGAACTGTTACAAATATCTTATAGACTGCTGATTCTCCATAAGGCAAAAAAACGTCTGGAATTGTAGTGGAAACATTTTCACGTAAAACTTTAACATCTAGAAGATATGTTCCTGAAGGTGCTTTTTTAGCCATGTCCACACCAAAAGAGAACTTATGTTTCTCATTTATATCAATCTCAACAGGATCATTTGCTGACACGATTGTTATGTAATTATCTCTTGCCTCAGTTGTGATGTCTTCTTTATCATTATTAAACACACTATCCAGAGAAACAATCATCGTAAAATTTGTTTTATCCACCACATTCAGCACACCAACACCAAAAATCCCCAAATCTCCTCTTCTTACTTCTTTTCTTGTGAAAGGGATAACAACTCTTGATCCATCATCAAGCAAGGATTCTATTCTTTCATTTGTCTCTCTGTCTATATCTAATCTTATCTCTTCTGCGCTTGTAAAAAGATTCTTTGAGAAAACTATTGCCATTGTAAGCACAGCAATTGAGATTATAATCATTACAAGAAAGTTCATTGATAGTTCAACAGCTCTTTTATTGTTCATTGTTACCTCTTTAAGAATTAACTATATATAAATATTATGAAAAAGACATACTCACTAACGTTCGTAGCTTTTATTCCTTAAGAAATAAAAGAAAAAGAAAATTAAAAAATTTACTTAATTACTTCGTATTCCTTTACAATCAAGATCATAAACAATAACAGCACAATTGCGCCTGCTATCATTATAGACAGTCCTTTCATGATTGTTGAACCTGGCTGAGCCACCATTACATACATTCCATAGCCCATAATTATAAAACCAAGCCACAAGAACTTATCAAGCACCAGTTTCATAATCTCGAATTCTTCTGTTTGAGTTAATCTTTTTTTCATAAAGCATCACCTAAGGTACCTTGATAAATAATTCTTTTGATAATGTTCCCAGAGATTCAGTTGTATTAGTTTCATCAACATATGTTGATGATATCTCAAATGTACACACACTTGTCTCTGAAGTAGCATTGCTAGGTGCTTCAATTAAAACTGAAAATGCCTCTTGTTCATTGATATTAACAGATTTAGTTCCTGGAGTTGTTGTATCAAAATGACTACAACCCACAACATTAACTTGTACTGAATCTGCATCACTAGCATAAGCATTAAAATAACCTAGATCCAATCTAAAGGATTCACCTCTCTTCAGATTGATGTCTTTTGCAGACATTGTCATTGGTCTGTCTGCTGTTGCAGGGTTTTCAAGTTCTGTTGCGCTGATAGCACTTTCTACTTGGCTTGAAACCTTTGCAAACATGCCCTTCATGAATCCTAACCCAAGACCGAGCATTGTTATAGCAAGAATAAGAACAACTATAGCGTTTACAGATAAGCTCAAAGAACCCTTTTTTTGAGAACCCCTTTTATGAGCAAAGATCTTCATTAAATTCACCTCTTTTAATGTAATGTTTCATTATATAACTTATAATGGGTTTATAATATAACTCCTTTATAAATTTTTCTAAAAGAGTGGATATACCTCCTCAAAGGTCAAAACAAAATCTTTTTAAAGAACCTAGTTTTCCTATGAGATGTGTTTTAAATGGCAAAACTAAAAAAATTCTCTGCATATAGGAATTTGGAGAGACCATATACAAGAATTTCAAAGTTCAGGAAGAAGTCTTTTATTAGATCAACCCCTCCAAGCAAGATAGCAAGATTTGAGAGTGGGGACGTGAACAAGAAGTTTGAGTACAAGGTTAACCTAATGTCTAAAGAAGCATTGCAGATAAGACACAATGCAATAGAAGCAGGAAGACAGACATGCAACAGATTACTGGAAAAAATGTTGGGAAAAAATGGTTATTTCTTCAAGATAAGAATTTATCCTCATCATATATTAAGAGAAAATCCATTAGCAGCAGGAGCAGGAGCAGACAGAATGAGTACAGGAATGAAGAAGTCTTTTGGAAAAGCAATTGGCTCTGCTGCACAGGTAAAAATAGGTCAGGTTCTAGCAACAGTGTCTCTTGACAAGCAAGGTATAAAAGTTGGTAAAGAAGCATTGAAAAAGATGGGTCATAAAATGCCATGCAGCTGTAGAATTGAAGCAGTTGAAGCATAAAGACAAAATATTTATATCTAGTACATATTTATAATAAAAAAGAGGTTGTAATAATATAAAATGTTTTATTTTGAATATCTGCCACCTTACATGCAAAACAAGTATTTCCAATCATTAATAGTTATTGTTGCATTTGTTATTCTGACAAAATTGATTCTTGTTTTATTCAAAAATATATTCTCAAAGTTAGTTTTAAAAACAAAAACAGATGTGGATGATCTTATTGTTAAAAAGATCAGAAACCCTATTTTTTATATTCTAATTATTCTTGGAGTTAAAACTTCTGTTATTCCATTGAATATTCAAAATGGATTCGCTCAAAACCTAAACATAATCCTAAACTCAATAATTGTTATAATAATAACATACATGATTTCAAAGACATTAAGTATAATAGTAGATGGATGGGGGAAGGAATGGTCAAAAAGAACAAACTCTTCTATTGATGATGGTATATTACCATTAATTCACAAAGCCATCAGTGCTGTTATTTGGATTTTTGGTGGTTTATATTTATTGAATTTATGGGGAATTTCAATAGGTCCGTTCCTGGCAAGCCTTGGAATTGCTGGTATTGCAATTGGCTTTGCTGTTAAGGATAGTTTGGCAAATATCTTTGGAGGAATCCAATTAATATTAGATAAGAGCATTAAGGTTGGTGACACTGTTAAGCTTGAAAAAGGAGATACTGGAAAAGTAATGGATGTTGGATTGAGATCAACCAGAGTAAGGAACTGGGACAATGAAGTTATTATTATTCCAAATGGTCAATTAGCAAACACTTCTGTTGTTAATTATGCACAGCCTGATTTAAGCGCAAGAGAGGTTGTTAATTTTGGTGTTGAGTATGGTTCTGATCCTGATAAAGTAAAAAAGGTTGCTATGGGTGTTATCAAAAAAGTAAAAACTATTGTCAATGAACCAGAGCCTTTTGTAAGATTCATTAATATGGGTGATTTCTCACTTGATTTTAAACTGTATTTCTGGGTTGCTGATTACAGACAAAGATTCATGACAAAGGACATTGTTATGACTAGCTTATATAGAGAATTGAAGAAGGCCAAGATAGGAATACCATTCCCAACAAGAACATTGTATATGCACAAGAAGAAATAGGTTTATTCTTTTGGCTTAATTTTTTTTACAATTTGTTTTTTTAATTCATCAATATCAGTTAGTGTGCTGAATTTAGAAACATAGTCTTTTACAATCTTCTTCTCAACCAGATCTGTTTTTGTTAAAAAAGTGATTATTGGTCTTCCTGTTTTCTTTACTCTTAGAAGTAGTTTCTTTTGATCTTTCAAAGAATATTCCTCTGTTGGATCAAGCACATACACAATCAGGTCAGAACAGTGTTTTAACGCAAGGTCGGCCTGCTTCTCAATATCATTCATTTTCTCAAACCTGTTCAATGAACCAGGAGTGTCCAACACCTGTATTTTTTCCTTACCTTCTGTAAAATAAGATACATTGATTGTTTTTGTTGTGAATGCATAAGTGTTTATCTCTGGCTTAGAACCTGTTAGTTTAAACAATAAAGTTGTTTTACCCACATTTGGAAATCCTATAACAACAACAGATGGAACAGATGTCTTTACTGTTGGGAATCTCTTCATTATTCTTCTTGAATACTCTAAAAAAGCAAATTCTGATTTTATTTGTTTTAATGCAGACGCTACTCTTCCATAATATTGTCCTCTCAGCTCTCTCATTTTTGATGCAGATTGTGTTTTGATTATCTTTGATCTATATTGTATTGAAAAATCATTGACTTTATTTACTACCCAATTTACTGCCCCTAAGGATTTCTTAAGTTTAACATAATCTAAGCTGATTTTAACCAATTCATAATAAAACTCAGGAAGATCTTCCAAATTTGGAAATGATCTAATAATATTTCCAACAGACTTGTTTATTGATTGTTTTATTGTCTCAATTCTTTTTAGCTCTTTTGTTCTTGTTTTTTCCAGCTCAGGTCCTTTAAGTTTCAGCATTGAAGCAGTTGTTTTTGCATTCCTGAAAGCCAAATCTATGAAAAAGTCAGAATCCTCTACTTTCATTAATGTTTGAAAATTCATAGACATTCTGGAGAGGATTTTTCTTTATAATACTTTCCCTAGCCAAAACGTTTTTAAATAGAAGCTATTTCCATTCATAGGATTTAATGATTACAAGAGGTAAATATAATGGCAGAATTTAAATTGGTTGTTTCAGACCCAAAAACAGGAAAAAGTTATACAAGGGAAGTAAAGGAAAAAGAAGCTGATGCTCTTGTAGGTTTAAAGATAGGCAGTAATTTCAATGGAGAAAAGATGGGATTAACTGGTTATGAATTTGAGGTAACAGGAGGCAGTGATAACTGTGGATTTCCAATGAGAAGGGATGCTGAGGGAAGCTCAAGAAAAAAGATTTTGATAACAGGTGGAGTTGGATTAAAATCAGATAGAAAAGGAATGAAGAAAAGAGTTACTGTTGCAGGAAACACAATTAATGAAATAACAACACAAGTAAATCTTAAGATACTCAAACATGGCAAGGAAAAATTAGAGATGCCAACTCCTAAAGAAGGTGGAAAAGAAAAGCCAGTTGAAGCTCCTAAAAAAGCGAAAAAGGAAGAAGTGAAGGTTGAGGAAAAGGTTGAAGAGAAGAAAGAAGAAGTGAAAGAGGAAAAGAAGGAAGAGAAAGCAGAGGAAAAGAAAGAGGAAGAAAAGTCAGAACCTGAAGACAAGAAGGAAGGTGGCTAATCTTCATGCCTGCTAAATCAAGTTCTAAAGTTATGCAGCCTGAATTAAATATTGGGTTAGTAGGTCATGTTGATCATGGAAAAACAACATTGACTGAGAGATTGTCAGGAAAATGGACTGACACACATTCTGAGGAGATAAAAAGAGGAATCACAATTAGATTAGGATATGCTGATATTATTCTCAAAAAATGTCCAAAATGCAAAG
>JABMPP010000118.1 GCA_013202955.1 Candidatus Woesearchaeota archaeon
CCTATCAAATCTACCAGGTCTTCTTAATGCAGGATCAAGTGAATTTGGGATATTTGTTGCTGCAATAACAACAACTTTTCCTCTGGATTTAAGCCCATCCATCAGTGCAAGCATCTGTGCAACAACTCTTCGTTCTACTTCTCCTTTGGATTCTTCTCTTTTTGATGCTATTGCATCTATTTCATCTATGAAAATAATAGAAGGTGCATTTTTCTCTGCCTCTTCAAACTTATTTCTTAGGTTTTCCTCAGACTGACCATAAAACTTAGACATTATCTCTGGACCATTAATCAATAAAAAATGAGAATTTGTTTCATTTGCAACTGCTTTTGCAAGCAAGGTTTTTCCTGTTCCGGGTGTGCCATGTAATAAAACACCTTTTGGTGCTTCTATTCCTAATCTCTCAAATATTTCAGGATGTTTTAATGGCAACTCAACCATCTCTCTTATTTTTGTTATCTCTTCTTCTAACCCACCAATATCTTCATATGTAACCTCAAGAACCTGTTCATCTTTTAGTTCAACAGCTTCAGCATTTAGCTCAAGATGTGTTAGTTCAGAAATAATAATTGGTCCTTTTGGATTGGTTTCTGCAACAATGAATTTTAGGTCACTAAACCCAAACCCGGTTGCGCCCTCATCCATCATATTAAAAATATCATCAAAAAAAGGGTTATGTGATGTTGTGCTTCTTCTTGTTCTTGCACCACCCAGAGAAACAATATCTCCTTTCATCAATGCTCTTCCTAAAAGACCTTGTTTGAATATGTTTGGGGAAGCTTTTATTGTAATTCCTTTTTTTGCAGGAGCAATAATAACCTTTTTTGCTTCCATGATTTCTGCTTTATTAATAATTATCATCTCTCCTATTCCTGTTTGAGCATTTCTTCTTACAATCCCATCCATTCTAATTATATTGAGCCCAATATCTCCAGGATATGCCCTGTCAACAATAGCAACTGTTTCTCTTTCTCCTTTTATAACCACAATATCTCCTGGTTTAACACCAATCTCATTCATATAACTAGAATCAACTCTGACAATGCCTTTATTTACATCATCTTGGATTGCTTCTGCAACCTTTAATTTCAGTTCTTTTTCTACCATTCTCTAAAATCTAGTAAAAGTTTATGATTCATAAAGCTTACGAAATTTCTTTGAAATTTCGAAGTTAGAAATTGTTTTGCAGTTTCGTAACTTACGAAAAAATTCAAAGAATTTTTTCTAAGTTCAAAAATCCTAAAGGGATTTTTGTAACTTACGAAATTTCTCAATCAGAATTACTTTACTTCGACCTTTGGTAGAGGAACCGGAGATGGTATGTTTATATCTCTGCTCAAAATCAATGCTTCAATATTACATTTATTAAGAACCACTTCTAATACTCCTTGTAAAATCTTTTCTGGTATTTTTTTATCCTTTTTCCAGCTGGTCATCACTTCTTTAACTTCTTTTTGTTCTCCAACAAAAAGAAGGTTTCCTTCTATAAGAATATTTCCTGCTTTTGGTTCATATTTTGATGTGAATTCAAATGCGAACTTCAAGCCAGACTGATCTGACTTACCAAGATTCAGCTTTGCTTCCTCAACATTTTTTATTGAAACATTATTTGATATACTGATCTTTCCCTTAACATCTTCATTTTTTTCAGCAAGTAATTTTGTGAAATTAAATCCTACTACTGCCATAAATATCACCAAAAATCAGAATAAAAGCTAAGTATTTAAATCTATCGAATGAGTAAGATTTATATAAACTATTGCTGTTTTTGGTTTTATGAAACTGTTGATTGATACACATTCGCATCTTGATCACCCAAGATTCAGGAAGGATTTAGAGGATGTTCTTGACAGAGCAAGAAAGAATAACTTGAGTGTTATAATTTGTAATGGTTTAAACAAGAAAAGCAATAGAAAAGTTCTTGAATTAAGCAAAAAATGTGACATTATAGAATCTGCTTTGGGAATATTTCCTATTGATGCTCAAAAATTAACTGAAGAACAAATTGATAAGGAAATAGAATTTATTGAAAAAAATAAGGATAAAATAAAAGCAATAGGAGAAGTCGGATTAGATTATCATTGGGAAAAAGACAAACATAAACAAGAAAAACAAAGGATCATATTCAAAAAATTCATTGAGCTTGCTAAAAGAATAGACAAGCCAATAATAATTCACACTAGAAAAGCTGAAAAAGATGCTCTTGATATGATCAAAGAATCCAAACTAAAAAAGGTTATTTTCCATTGCTTTGGTGGAAGCAACTCTTTAACTAAAGAGATCGCTGATAATGGTTATTTTTTTTCAATCCCAGCAAATATAGTAAAGTGCAACAGTTTCAAAGAAATAGTAAAGAATGTGCCATTATCACAATTATTCACTGAAACCGACTCTCCTTACTTAAGTCCAAATGAAAAAAGAAATGAACCATCTAATGTTATATATACAATAGAAGAAATAGCAAAAATAAAAGGATTGGATAAAAAGGAAGTTATAAATATTATATATATGAACTATCAGCGAATATTCTAAGAAGGTTTACCTACACCAGCCAAATCAAATAAGATTTTTGGTTTTTTTGACGAAAATCTTTCATATAAAATCTTTGCAAAACATATAATTGTTGCCCCAATATCATATTTTATTTTTTCAATTGTTGAATCTGAATATTTTTCAATAAGTGTAAGTTTGTGTTTTAATCCTTCTGCACGATGATTGGCCAAAGAAGATGTATTGTTAGTGTGTGTTCTATAATTAACAACAATATCATTTATTTGTTTAAAATCATATTTTTTTGCTATTTTAATAATAAGGTCATTATCAAATTCGGCTGGTAAATTTGGATCATAATTCCCAACATCATTGATACACTCTTTTCTAAACATGATTCCACTGTGTTTTAATGGCCCAATAAGACTCACCAAAAGAGCTTTAATAAAATCTTCTGAAAATTCAAAATGTTTGAAATATTGTGATAAATATATGTTTCCTTCTTCATTTATATAATTAATATTACCATACACAAATCCAAGAGTTTTGTCTTGTCTTAAGGCCTCTGCTCTTTTACTAATACTATCATCTGTCAAAACATCATCTTGATCCAAAACAGCTATATATTCTCCTTTTGCTTCCTCAACACCTTTAATCAATCCATGTGGAAGCCCTTTGTGTTCCATATAAATATATCTAACATTTGAATCATCTATTCTGTTTATGTTGTTTTTAGCAGGAGGTTCGGAACCATCATCAACAATGAGAACTTCTAAATTTTGATAATTCTGATTTAATGCGCTATCAATTGCTTCATTAATATATTTATTACCATTATATGCTGTAATTAAAACTGTAACTAGTGGTTCCTTCATAATTTTTAAGGAATGTTAATTAATTTAAAACATTATGTGATTATAATTATTTAGAATTTGTAGCCAAAGGTTTAAATAAATAATAATTTTTCTTTGTTTACTTAGGGGCCTGTGGTCTAGTGGCTATGACGTTGCCTTCACAAACTCTGTTGAAAATGGCAAAGGTCGCCAGTTCAAATCTGGCCAGGCCCATTATTTATTTCTTAGTGAGGTTGAGCGAAGTGAAACCCACTTCGCTTACAAACACTAAGAAACGCATAGCGTTTCTGGTGTGCCAGAAATCCTCCAGATTTCTAAGCATGGCGAAAGATTTGGTTCTAAATCTGGCCAGGCCCATTCTTTTTAAAAAAATTTTTATATCTCTGGAATAAAAAGAGAATATGGTTGGTTTAAAGGAAGTATTCACAAACAAAATATTTCTTATTACTTTCCTTGTTACTTTATTGTCAACTCTTTTTATTGAATTTAGACTAATTAATTTAATTGGTTATTTTGCAGGTTTACTTTTTGTTTTTTTATTTTATGCATATTTTGGTTTTGACGATGAAAAAAGAATAAAGAGAATAATTTGGAGCATTTTGTTTTTTATCATCATTACCATTGTAGGTTTGTTTTTGGTCAAACTTATTTTTGGAAAAACACTTTTGCTCTTTGACAAAACTTCAAGAATTTTCTATGATATATTGATTCAATCAATAATTACAATTATTATGGTTATTGGAATAAGTACATTTATTTGTTTAATAAGGGAAATAGGAACAATAATAGTAAGAAAAATAAGAACAATCTTAAAACAATAGAACTATTTCTTTTTTCTTAATTTAATGAATTTTTTCCATTCATCCTCGACATCTTCATCTGTTCTGTGCTTCTCCATTGTAGTCTCTGATGTTTTTTGAAAACAAATATTATATAAAATTTTTGCAGAAATATTAATTACAATAGCAATAACATTTTGTAGAAAACCCTTTTGTATTATATTCTCCCTCAGAATTTCTTTCAAGAGAAACTGGCATGTAAGAAAGAGGTAAACTAGTTGAAACCATTGTTTTTCCATTTTCTTGACAAACTAAAGAACAATCTGGACAGTTTCCGCTCGAAATCTCTGAAGTATATTTACAAAAACAACCTTCTTCATTACAAGTAAAGGAAACACACCCAATCCCAATTATTAATTTTAATAAAGAAATGATTAAAATGATAATAATTAACAATCCTGAAAATAAGGTTATTTTTTTCATATTGAATTTTAAGGAAAGTAAAAAAGGAACATTGAACAATAAAATTAGTAAAATAAAAAACAAGAAAGGGTTTGGAACATTAAAAAAAGGAATAAAACCTTCAGAAATTATACTCTTAAATTTGTTGTAAATAAGAAAATTTGGAATAAAAATAATAACACCCACGACCAAAGAAGTTATCAGTCCCATTTTAAGTGGATTTTCTCCAGGTTCAATTATTTTAGATAAAATAAAGATAATCAAAAGTCCAATAATAATGTGCAAAATGGAATAATGGAAATAAGAAATATTTTCCATGAGAAAGGATAATGGATAAATTATTAACAAGATAAATATAGAAAAAATAATCAAAAGTGTTGTTTTCTTGACCATAAACATAAAAAGTTAAAACAATTATATAAAATTTTTGAAATAAGCCCCAGAGAGGATTTAGAACCCCTGACTAAATATTTTTAATTTTAGATGTGTGTCTTTTGTTGCTAAAACCTATTGTTTTAATAAATTTTTTACAATTTATTAAACCATTTATTTGTATTCTTCTTGAATCTGAAGTAATCTTTGAATTTATTTTTCTTTTTAAGAGTAAAGAGTGAATTTGTTTAATCAATTTTTTACTTTCCATTTGAAGTGAGATCCTCATATAGGGTTTTTTATATTCTTTTCTTTTGTCAAAGAATATTCCTCCGTCTGTGTCAAAGATACCTTTGATGCATGAATTGATAATTTCATCATTTTTAGAATTAATAATCTCACTTGGCATGATGACAGTGTATGCTTTTTTTCCTGGTACAAATCCAAATCTTTTTGTTAATAAATTGAAAAACTCTTTAGAATATATTGTTAATCTTACTGTGTTGTCTTTTTTAGTGAAAATTGGATTTGAGTTTGGACTTATCTCTTTTATTATAGAAGTAATTCTTTTAGAAAGATATTCATTATCCAATGTCGCATGACCTGTGTATTGAATCATATAATTCCTTTTGTATCTATTTGTAAATCCATCACCCATAAATGCACCCATTAATTCAGATAAATTAGATGTTAAAGGTACATCAAAGGGGAAATGATACTTAGTTTTGTTTTTCTTCGCACCAATTCTTCTTCCAATTTCAAAAATATAACTATATTTTTTATAGGTAGTAATTCCTCCTTTCATCCTTCCCCAATTTTTATCTTTTAGTATGATTTGATTAAGAAATAATTCCTTCTCTTTTTTACCAAAATATGATAAAAAATTTAAAAATTGAACCTTTGGGATTGATGTTGATCCGTCTCTGAATTTTTCTAATCTTGATTTGTAGATATTAAAATGAATTCTTATTTCTTTCCAAGATCCAAAAAGATTTTTTAGTTTATTAAAGAATTCTTTTCTTAATTTATCTTCTGGGAAAAAAACTCGTTTAGAAAGGAATTCATCATGAAAGGGTTTTTTATTTTTCATATTCTTGATTTGGAAAAATAAAAAGCCCTCAGAGGGATTCGCACCCTCGACCTGTAGCTTACGAGGTTCGGCTACTTAGAATCTACCGCTCTAGCTACTGAGCTATGAGGGCTTTTATGATAAGAAAAGATAATTAATTTATAAATTTTTAGTTTCTGAGCTACTGGGGCTTTAAGAACTCGTTAATATTTTATTCTTATCATTCTTGAATTTCTTTTGACAATTAGAACAAACTAAGTGCTTTTTCCCTTTTTTGTCCTTCATATATGTACCTAGAACCTTTTTTAGGAATATTTCTTCGACTTTTTTACCACATGATTTGCACTTCATTTTTCCTATGTAATGTGTGTTTTTTATTAAAGTTTTTCCTTTATAATTATAGAGAACAGTAAGGTTTATAAACCCCTCTGAGTTCGCTTTTCTGTAATAATATATTTAGATAATACGTGTTTAAATATTTGAAAATTAAACAAGCCTGAAAAGAAATCTTTCAGTACAAGTTTAGTACTTATTCTAGAAAAGATTTCAGAAAAAGGCTTTTTTAAAATTATGAGGTGGGTAGAAACAAAACCCTCTAATAAAATAGATAGGAGATCCTGTCAGGGATTTTCAGAAAAGGTTAGAATATGCCAAGCACAAGAAGTCCGAGAAAAGGGAGTTTGCAGTATTGGCCCAGGAAAAGGGCTAGAAGAAGCTATGCAAGAATTAGAACTTGGTTCTCTAAAACAACTGATCCAAAGCCATTAGGTTTTGCCGGTTATAAGGTGGGTATGACACACCTGATGATTAAGGATAATAATGAGCGATCATTGACCAAGGGACAAAACATCAATTTTCCAATAACAATCATTGAGTGTCCCCCAATCAAGGTTGCTTCTCTCCGTTTCTACAAAAATTCTGTTTCTGGTTTGCATGCTGTTTTTGATGTGTTTGCTGAAAATCTTGATAAAGAGCTAGAAAGAAAAATATTAAACAAAAAAGGTAATAAAATAACAGATGTAAAGGATTATGATGATGTAAGATTAGTAGTTTATACACAACCAAAACTAACTGGTATAGGAAAGAAAAAGCCAGAGGTTTTTGAAGTTCATTTAAGTGGAGAAAAAGAAGCAAAACTGGAATATGCAAAAAGTGTTTTAGGCAAAGAAATCAAAATAAATGATGTGTTGGAAGAGGGCCAGCAAGTTGATATTCATTCTGTAACAAGAGGAAAAGGATTACAAGGACCTGTTAGAAGATTTGGGATTGGGCTAAAATCACATAAGTCTGAAAAGCATAGGAGAACACCCGGAAACCTTGGAGCATGGACCGGAGGAAAGATGTGGACTGTTGCACAGTCAGGCAAAACAGGTTATTATCAAAGAAGAGATTACAATAAATGGTTAATAAAAATAGGAGAAGATAAGGAAATAAATCCAAAATCTGGATTTCCACATTATGGTGTCATAAAAAACCAATATATATTTGTTAAGGGCTCTGTTGGTGGGTCACAAAAAAGAATCATAATCATGACTAATGCATTGAGGGAAAACAAAAAGATCCCAAAAGCTGCACCAGAAATAGTATATACAAACATAAACTAAAATGAAAACAACAGTGTTTAATATATCAAGAGTTGAACTTAAGAAAAAGGATTTACCTAGTCAGTTTAATGAAGAGATAAGACCAGACATCATAAAAAGAGCTGTTGTGTCAGTATTAAATTCAAGAAGACAAAAATATGGTGCTAGTCCTGGGGCAGGTAAAAGAGCATCTGCAGAACTTTCAAGAAGAAGACACAAATACAGAGGTTCATATGGGTTTGGAATATCAAGAGTTCCTAGAAAGATATTAAGCAGAAGAGGAACAAGAATGTCTTGGGTTGGAGCATTTGCCCCAGGAACTGTTGGAGGAAGAAGAGCACACCCACCAAAAGCAGGCAAAATCTGGAAAAAAGATGTAAACAAGAAAGAAAGAAGAATGGCAATAAGGTCTGCAATGTCTGCATGTGTTATAAAAGATATTATTAAGGCAAGAGGTCATATAATTCCTGATGATTTTCCTTTTTTAGTTGAAGAAAAGTTTGAGAATATTGAAAAGACAGCAGAAGTCAAAAAAATATTAGAAAAACTTGGGTTCAAAGAGGAACTTGAAAGAGTATCCAACAAAAAAGTAAGAGCTGGAAGAGGCAAATCAAGAGGAAGAAAATACAAAAAAATAAGAGGGGTTTTGATTGTTGTATCTAAAGATTGTGGTCTTCTAAAAGGTGCAAGAAACATTGAAGGTGCAGAAATAGTTGTTGTTGACAAACTTAATGCTGAAACCCTAGCACCAGGAACAAATGTTGGAAGATTAGTTATTTTTACAGAACCTGCTGTTGATAGAATTGAAAAAGAACAGCTATTCACTAATTCACCAATTATAAAAAAACAAGAAGAAAAAATAGAGAAGAAAAAAGAAGTCAAAGAAAAAAAAGAAACCAAGGTTGAAGTAAAAAAAGAACCAAAACCTGTTAAAAAGTCAGTAAAAAAATCTAAGTGATAATCATGGAAGAAACAGAAGTCATAAAATATCCATTATCAACTGAAAAATCAATAAGGTTGATGGAAGCAGAGAACAAGCTGATGTTTGTTGTAGATAGAAGAGCAAATAAGTTTGACATAAAAAATGCTATTGAGAAAACATTCAATGTAAAAGTTGTCAAAGTAAACACTTTTATTTCACCTAAAGGAGAGAAAAAAGCTTATATTAAATTCAGTGATGAAACCCCTGCTATTGATATAGCAACAAACTTGGGATTAATGTGATGATAAATGGGAAAAAGATTAATTCAACAAAGACGTGGAAAAGGAAGTCCTACTTACAAGTCTCCTAGTCATAGATTCAAAGGAGAAATAAAGAATATTAGATTTGGTAAAGAGAATATCAATGGAAAGATAACTGATTTATTGAAATGTCCTGGTCACACTGGCCCATTAATAGAAATAACACTTGAAAAAGGAGAGAGAAAATTAATAATAGCTCCTGAAGGTGTTAGAGTTGGTGAAAGTTTAGAAGCAGGAGAGGATGTTTCATTAAAAATAGGAAACACATTATTGTTAAAAAATATCCCTGAAGGAACCTCTATATTTAATATAGAAAACGCACCAGGTGATGGTGGAAAATTTGTAAGAGCTTCAGGAACATTTGCAAAAGTAATAACACAATTAGGGAAAAAGGTAATAATACAATTGCCTTCTAAAAAGAAGAAACATTTCAACTCAGAATGCAGAGCCACAATAGGCACTGTTGCAGGAAGTGGAAGAACTGAAAAGCCATTCCTAAAAGCCGGAAACAAATACAAGGCAATGAGAGCTAAGAATAAGCTTTATCCAAGTATTTCTGGAACATCAATGAACTCTGTAGACCATCCATTTGGTGGCACAAGCTCAAATCACAAAGGAAGACCAACAATAGCTCCAAAAAATGCTCCACCGGGAAGAAAAGTAGGTATGTTAAAGCCTAGTAAAACAGGAAGAGGAGGAAAGAAATAGGTGAATTAAACATGGCCAAAAAAGAATTTAGATATCACGGAAAAAGTTTGGAAGAAATCAAGAGCATGGGATTAAAAGAGTTTGCAATGCTTATGCCTTCAAAACAAAGAAGAAGAATAATCAGAGGATTTACAGAAAAACAAAAAAACCTCTTGAAAAAGATAAGAGAAAACAAGAGTAACATCAAAACACAGTGCAGGGACATGATGATACTTCCTGAAATGGTTGGAAAAATGATCAAAGTACACAAAGGAAACAAATATGTACCTGTTATGATAGAAGAAGAAATGATTGGCCATCTTCTTGGAGAATTTGTTTTAACAAGATCAAATGTAAGTCATAATGCACCTGGAGTAGGTGCTACAAGATCAAGTGCGAGTGTTTCAGTAAAATAAAATGGTGTATAAATACGCTGCTAAACTGGGAGAGGAAAATTCAGCAGTTGCTGCTGGAAGATCTTTATCTATTTCCACAAAGCAGTCAGTAGAAATATGTAGGTTTTTAAGAAAAAAGAAACTGCAAAGAGCAAAAAACATGTTAAATGATGTTATTGCACATAAAATAGCAGTACCATATATAAGATATTATGGAGATGTCGGACATAAAAAGGGAAAAATTGCTGCCGGAAGATATCCAGAAAAAGCATCAAAAGAGATTCTTAAAATATTAGAATCTGTTGAAGCAAATGCACAATTAAAGGGATTGAGCACAGGAGATCTTTTTATTGAACATATATGTGCACATCTTGCATCAAGACCATGGCATTATGGAAGACAACGAAGAAGGAAAACAAAAAGAACACATATTGAAGTGATAGTCACTGAAAAAAAGAATAAAAAACAAGAGAAAAAAATAGAGGAAAAGAAACCAGAAGTTAAAGAGGAAACAACAGAAAAGCAAAACATTGTGTCTAAGAAACCTGAGATTTCTAAAGCAATAGAAGAGAAAAAACAGGTTGTTGAAGAAAAAGAAGAAGTTAAAGAACAACCAACTGAAAAGAAAGAAGAAAAAAAAGAAACAAAGGTAAAGAAAAATGATTGAAAGACAAATAATTTCACAGAAAATTAAGGAATATCAGATACAAGAGTATATTGCAAATAGTCTAAAAAGAGTTGGACATTCACACACAAAACTCCAAAGA
>JABMPP010000119.1 GCA_013202955.1 Candidatus Woesearchaeota archaeon
CTTTTCCCAGAAGAAGTAAATCTTTTTGGGGAAGAGAAAGGGATTTCAACATTTTCTGCATATGCTGGTTCTGCTACTCGTGCATACACAATGGATGATTTTATATGGGCAAAAAAATCAAATCTTATCAATAACCCAATAGGGATTGGGATTGTGATAAGTCTGTTGTTTATACTCTCAGTTGGTTATATTTTTTTTAGATACAAACAATTAGCCAAAAAAAAGAATTCGTGGATAACAACCTCCTTAATATGGTTTATAATTACATTCCTGCTTGTTAACAGCGCAACATTTAATCTTCCAATAGGAATATTTGCATTCAGAACATGGCTGCTTATGGCAGTACCTATCTCTATTTTATGCACTGAAGGGTTGTTCTTCCTTTTCAGATTGAGCAGTAAATATAAAATAGGAAAAGCAATAATTTTGATCTTGCTTGTTCTGGCCATTCTACAAACATCATTCTCTGCAAAATATACTGTAAACACAGCCAATTGGTATGCTGGCAATTTCAAAACACCACAAGAAATAGGAGCATATGTGTGGCTGAAGACTCTCCCACTAGACACAAAGGTGTTTACTTTTGCATTGGCTGTAGAAGTGACAGGATTTAACAAATATATATGTATATGGTGTGATGATGAATATAATATTCTTCAAAAAGGAATAACAGGTAGCACTCCAGACTCAGTTTATAATTTTCTGAAAAGAAACAACTATGAATATTTTATTGTTGGTGCTAGTGATTTTCTGAAATACGGAACAAACCAAACAAATGATTTGCTTATGGGGTTGCTTAACTCAAACAAAGTCACTCCTGCCCAAAACTTTGAGAATGGTGCAGTGATACTTAAGGTGGTATGATTATATGAAAAAACACTCTGAATTATCACTTGTTATCCCTTTCTACAATGAAGGAAATAATGTTAACATCCTTCTTAATAACTTAATCCAGGATCTGGATAAAGAAAAAATAGATTATCAAATAATAGCAGTTGATAATGGTTCAAGAGATGATACAGCAAAATTCATAGACTCATTCTGCAAGAAAACTGATAGAGTAAAAAAAGTCACTGTTAAGGTTAACCAAGGTTATGGGTTTGGAATAACAACCGGGCTCTCAGCTTGCGATGGAAAATATATAGGATATCTGTGGGGAGATAATGAGATACCTGTAGAAGCAACAATCGCTGTTTTTAAAAAATTAAAAAACCAGAATCTACATTTGTGTAAGATCACAAGAAAAAGAAGAAAATCCTCATTATTCAGAGAGGTTCAATCATTTTTTTATAATTCTATGATGAGAATACTTTTTGGTGTTAGATCAACAGATGTTAATGGTTGCCCAAAAATAATGAAGAATGAGGTTTACAAATCTCTTAACATAAAATCAAAAGACTGGTTTATCGACCCAGAGATTATGATAAAATGCAAAAGAAAGCTTTATAAAGTTGGTGAGGTACCTGTGATTTCAGTAAAGAGAAGAGAAGGAACATCAAACGTCAACTGGAAAACAGTGTTTGAGTTCATAAAAAATATTATTAAATGTTGGTTGGGGGTAAAATGAGCAAAGATAACGTAAAAGTTGTAATTTTTGCAGGCGGAACAGGTACAAGATTAAAGGAAGAGACAGAGTTCAAGCCAAAACCAATGGTAAATGTGGGAGATTCACCAATTATTCTTCATATTATGAAAATTTATTCTCATTATGGCTTTAATGATTTTATTGTTGCATTAGGTTACAAAGGTGACATGATAAAAAACTACTTTATGAATTATCTTGCGTTAAATAATGATATTGAGATAGATCTAAAGGGAAACAAGCTTAATATTCTAACAAAAGAGAAAGAAGATTTTAAAGTTACTCTTGTTGATACTGGATTAGAAACAATGACAGGCGGCAGATTAAAAAGAGTGCAGAAATATATTGGGAAAAACACATTCATGGCAACATATGGAGATGGTGTTGCTGATATTGATATTTCTAAATTATATGATTATCACAAAAAACATAAAAAAATAGCCACTGTAACAGGAGTGCATCCTTCTTCAAGATTTGGAGAATTAGATATAAAGGATAACCTAGTTACAGATTTCAAGGAAAAGCCACAAGTTACAGGAAGCTACATCAATGGTGGATTTTTTGTTTTTGAACCAGAATTTTTCAATTATCTAAATGACGACGATTCACTTATACTGGAAAGAGAGCCGTTTGAAAAAGTCTCAAAACAAGGAAATCTTGCCATATACAAACATAATGGTTTTTGGAAATGTGTAGACACATTCAAGGATTTTAAGGAAATAAATGAGATCTGGGAGAAAAAAGCTCCTTGGAAAGTTTGGGGTTAAAACCCATGAATGAATTCAAGAATTTTTATAAGAACAAAAATGTATTAGTTACTGGACACACTGGTTTTAAAGGTTCATGGCTTTCTCTTTGGCTTAATGAGTTAGGTGCAAATGTGATTGGGCTTAGTCTTGAACCAGAATATCAAAATGGTGTTTTTGTTAAGTCAGAATTAAAAAATAAAATATATGATTGCAGAGGAGATATAAGAAATCTCAAAACTCTAAAACAAGTATTTAATGATCATAAGCCAGATGTTGTTTTTCACTTGGCAGCTCAGGCAATTGTTAGAGAATCATATGACAACCCAATTTATACATATGAAGCAAATGTTATTGGAACAGCAAATGTTCTGGAATGCATTAGAGAATTAAATAATGTAAAATCAGCAGTGATGATAACCTCTGACAAATGCTATAAGAATAAAGAGCTAGAGAGGGGGTATAATGAGGATGATGAGCTTGGTGGTTATGACCCTTATAGCTCAAGCAAAGGATGTGCAGAGCTTGTTATAAATTCCTATAATAAATCATATTTTTCACACTCAAAAACAAATATTGCTTCAGCAAGAGCAGGAAATGTTATTGGAGGCGGAGACTGGGCAAAAGATAGATTAATCCCAGATGCTGTTAAAGCTCTTTTGGATAAAAAAACAATTCCAATCAGAAATCCAACATCCACAAGGCCATGGCAGCATGTTCTTGACCCGTTGAATGGGTATTTGCTTCTTGGGAAAAAATTAGCAGAAGAGAAAAAGTTCTCAGGTGCATGGAATTTTGGTCCTAATCGGGAATCTATATTAATGGTTAAAGAGGTAATAGATAAACTCATCAAATATTGGGGATCTGGCAAATGGAAGAGTGTTCAGAAAGAAAATGAGAAAAAGTACGAAACAAAGCTCCTAAATCTTGACTGCTCTAAATCTAAAAAAATATTGGGATGGAATCCTGTTTTGGATATAAACCAATCTTTAAAATTTAGTGTTGACTGGTATAAGGGTTTTAATAAAAGAGATGTTTATGAATTGTGTAAAAAACAAATCAATGATTTCACAAAAATAAGTATGGAAAAATAAAAATGTCTGTTAAGCGAGTTTTAATATGTGGTGTTTCCGGACAACTGGGATCAGCAGTACATGCACTTTATTCTAAAGACCACTCTTTTGAGGTTTTTAGCCTAGATAAATCAGAAATAAAACTTGAAAACTTTTTTCAGGGAGATATCACAAATAAAGAATCATTAAAATTAATCTTTGACGAGATTAAGCCAGAGATAGTGATAAACACAGCTGCTCTTGTGCATGCTGATTTATGTGAAACAGAAAGAGAGCTGGCAAAAAGCATTAATTACACTGGAAATAAAAATCTTCTTGAACTATCAAAAGAATATGATGCCCAGTTTGTGTTCATGTCATCATATTATGTGTTTGACGGCACAAAAAAGGATTATGATGAAAACTCTCCAACAACACCCTTGAATTATTATGGTGAAACAAAGGTAATGTCTGAAGAAGAAACATTAAAATATCCAAAATCAATTGTAATCAGAGCATCAAAAATATTCAGTGTTGGTTATGACAAGAGAAATTTTATAGCAAGAGCTCACATCTCTTTAATGAATAACCAAGAGGTTGTTGCTGTTGATGACCAATATAACAACCCTGTTCATGCAGATTTTATGGCAGATGCGATAAAAACTCTTGTTTCAATGAATAAATCAGGAATTTATAATGTTGGGGGAGAGGATTATGTTAATAATTATGAGTTTGCGAAAAGATTCTCAGAATATTTTGGGTTTGATACATCCTTAGTAAAAGCTGTTAAAACAGATGAAGCAACACAAGCAGCAAAACGACCAAGAGATGTTAATCTTAATCTTGAAAAATTAAAATCAGAAGGAATAAAAACACATAATCTAAATGAAATGTTTAAACTTATGGAGAAGTATATAAAAAATGAGTAATCAATCAAAAAAAATATCTGAACTTGTTAAAGGGTTAGATATTCTAAAGAAAAAAAAGTTTATACCAGGTGAAACAAGAATCCCTGTTTCTGGCAAGCTGTTTGATGAAAATGAGATAATCAATGGGGTTAACTCAATACTTGACTGCTGGTGGACAGAAGGAAGATATGATATTGAGTTTAGAGAAAAGCTTTCATCTTTTTTAGGAGTTAGATATGCAATTCCTGTGAATTCAGGCTCTTCTGCTAATCTTCTTGCTTTTACAACACTTACCTCACCATTATTAAAAGAAAAAAGAATCAAGCCAGGTGATGAGGTTATAACAATAGCTGCTTCATTCCCGACAACAATCAATCCAATTATCCAGAACAATTGTGTTCCTGTTTTCTTGGATGTTGAGTTAGAAACATATAATATTAATACAGAGCTGATTGAAAGGGTAATCACAAAAAAAACAAAAGCTGTTTTTATTGCACACACTCTTGGAAATCCATTTAATCTGGATAAGATAAAACAGGTTTGTGATAAACACAATCTTTGGTTGATAGAAGACTGCTGTGACGCTCTTGGATCTAAATACAAAGGTAATCTGGTAGGAACATTTGGGGATCTTGCCACATTCAGCTTTTATCCTGCTCATCAGATAACTGCAGGAGAAGGAGGGGCTGTTGTAACAAATAATCCTATTCTTAAGAAAATAGCTGAATCATTCAAGGATTGGGGAAGAGATTGCTGGTGTGCTCCTGGTCGTGAAAACACATGTGGGAGAAGATTCTCCCAAAAGCACGGTGATCTTCCATACGGATATGATCATAAATATGTTTATTCTCATTTAGGATATAATCTTAAATGGACAGATATGCAGGCATCTATAGCAGTTGCTCAGATTCAGAAACTTCCTAGGTTTGTTGAGAGAAGAAAAGAAAATTTCAAAAAGCTAAAACAAGGAATGAAAAGGTTTGAAAAATATTTAATTCTTCCTGAATCAACAAAGAATTCAGACCCTTCATGGTTTGGTTTTATAATAACAATAAGAGAAGGAAGTGGAGTCAAAAGAACCGAGCTTGTGAATTTTTTGGAAGAAAACAAAATCTCAACAAGATTAGTGTTTGCAGGAAATATAACAAAGCAGCCTTATTTCAAGAATTTAAAATATAAGGTTGTTGGAAAACTAATAAACACAGATATTGTTATGAACAACAGCTTCTGGATAGGTGTTTATCCTGGAATAACTGATGAGATGATTAATTATATGCTTTTAAAATTCAGAGAATTCTTTAATTAGCTGTTTATTTTATACAAGGTCATTCCTTTCAGGTTATATTCTTTAACTAGTGTAAATGTGTTGTTCATAAAGAAATAAGGACAGAAATACATCCCAAAATCTCTTTCTCCATGATTTTCTAAGAAATAATAATCATCTTTTGGTATTTTATCCATATCAACTGGATTACATATCCCTTCATATGGGTGTGGAAGACTTATAGACTCCCCCTCATAAAAAACAAGGAAATTCAATATTTCAGTAAAGATTTTTGGGTTCCCTCTTTCTCTAAGATCATCAAAAACAACATCATATTCTCCAGTCGGGCTGTAAGATAATGGTTTGTATGATTCTACTCTTCCAAGTGTTCCGTGATCTCTTGAATCCTGTTTTTCATCAACCCCAAAATTTGCATACTCATGATAATAAGGGTATGCTGTAAATATGGTTACAACTGTTGCAGCAAGAGCAATCAATACAACAAAGAGAACATAATTGTTTTTTAGATATTTGTAGATTGGCTTTCCCATCAATAATATCATTGGGAAAAATAACACCTGAAGATATCTTATCTTCCACCCAACAAATGTTAATGAAAAAACCCCAAAAAAGATAATAAACCAGATAAACAAATAAGCTTCTTTTTTATGGATTTTTTTATCTCTGAACAAAGTGTATATATAATAAATAAGAAGTGCGCTTCCAAGAGCAAACAGATATGAATTTGTTAGGAAAAATGCCTTAACAACATGGGGGAAGTTATAGATATCTATTATCCCAAATATTGAACCAACCTGTCTTAATGAGTTTTTTGCAGCAGCTATCTCCTGTATCTCAACAGGATATATCCATCTGAAAACCAGGAAATAACACACAACTGAAAGAGCAGAGAAAATAATGTTTTCTGTTATTGCTTTTTTCCTGAACTTAAATATAAACTGGTTTATTATCAAAACAGGCAATATAAGGATTGGAAGCTGGGCTCTTGTTCCCAGTGTCATAATAACAAAGAAAAATAATGGAACCCAATACCAATACTTGTTCTTGCTTTTTGAATTTAGATATAACAGATGGAAATAAACAGCAGCTAACATGAATGTTCCAAGAATCACCTGCTTGTATGCCATTCTGCTGAATGCTATCTGGTTAAGGGAAGTTGCTGCTATAACCACACTCCACAATGCTATTTTATTATTCTCAAACACATATCTGGCAACCAGGAACACCATAAGAATAAACAAAACCCCAAATATCCCAACAACAGTTCTTATCGCAACATGGTTTGCACCAATTGCGTCATGCGCAACCTGCTCCCAAATATACATATTGGATCCAACCAACTTTAATTTTTCATAATCTGCAGGTATGAATTTTGAAGGCAATCCCATTATCCATTTAGCTAAGGGGGGGTGCTCTCTTTCATACATTATTCCCTGTTCCCAACCTTCATTGTGAAATTTTATTGAGGATAAAACTGCTCTTATCTCATCATCATAAAAAATAAGCTCATCTGTGTTATGGAACCTGACAAAAATCCCAAGAGCTATACAGGCAAATAAAATATAATAAATATATTTTTTACGAAATAATTCTTTTGTGTTTGAGGCCATCTTATTGTGTTAATTCATATAAAAATAGCAATCTATTTAAATTTATTACGTTTTGTTATCAATACTTGAAAATAAAGAAACTATTTGCTAAAGAATGGATCAGTATTTCTGTTATGGCTTTTGTAATGATAATAATTTTATTTTTTCAGTATCCATTGATGATTTCTTATCAGAACTCAGACGAATCCATTGAACCGAACAGCTTTGGGATAACAACCGCAAGAGGAGAAAATTATCATGCAAGAGACACAACTGTTTTTGGAAATGATATAATATCTTTGTATAAAAATCCAGGATTGCTTCTGAGAGACACAATAACATATGAGCACCAGAATGAGCTAATTCCTGCTCAGGGAACAGCTACGTATGTTATGCATTCGTTTCTATATCTTTTATTTGGAAACATAACATTAACTCTTGTTGTTGGCTCAATCCTCTCAACATTATTGATTATAATAATTCTTTATTATATTGCCAGACTGATACAAAGAAACTATAAACTAAAATATTCAAACTTAAGATCATTTTTTCTGGTTGTTTGTTTTCTGACTTTTCCAACTGTTATTTTTGATATTTTAAGATTTATTTTTTCAGAGCCAAGATTACTTTATCCTTACATTGGTTATGTTGGCAGATTGATAAATATTAATCATATTGCTATCTTCCTATTGTTATGGTTCTTTGTGTTGATATATGTGTTATTCAACAACAAGCAGGATAAGAAACTTCTGATTCTTATAGGAGTTTTACTGGCGACTTTCCAATATTCTTATGTTTATTTTTACACAGCAGCACTTGTGTTTACAGGACTCGCTTTCCTAATAAAATATAATATAAACAAGAACACAATAATCAAACTATTCTGGATTTATTCTTCATGGCTTGTTTTGTCAATCCCATATCTTATAAACTTCTTTTCAAAAGACGAGTTTGGGGATGAATTTATTATTCGGGCAGGTGCTACCTTCTCAAATTTCATCAGCTTTACAAATGAGTTAATTATATTATTTATTATATGTTCATTGTTTTTCCTGGTAAATTATTTTTACAACAAGAAAAAGAAAGGGGTACTGAAAAAATCCTTAAAGGATTCCTATCTTTCTATCAGTCTGTTTATAACAGGTTTTGTTATGTTGAACATACAGTATATTATAGGATACACAGTGCAGCCATATCATTGGATTGCAGCTTTTATAATCCCAATGGTGATTCTTATATTTTTTATCCAGTTCAATAAACTGCTTGTTATTATAAAAAAACACACAACAGCAAAAAAAGCAATTAACATATTGGTTGGGTTGTTCATAATTGTTTCATTATTCGGAGCTGTTCTTCATTTATCAATATCAGCAAACCAGTGGTATAAATATTATTATTTTGATGATTCTGAGTCTGGATTGTTTGAGTTTATTAAAAATAAAACAGAGGAGAATTCAGTGTTTTTTGCTGATACCAGCTACACAAATGATCTAATATCCGTTAACACTGAAAGAAAAGTGCTTCTTGGAAATATGTTTCACACTCGTTCATCAACAGCCGAAACCCATCAAAGACTTATATTTGGATATAACAAACTTGAGCTTTCAAAAAAAACACTGATAAATGATATTAACCAGTCTTCAGAATCTGATACTCATCTAAAAAAAATTATGAATCTGGAGATTGATGATCCTTACGCAAACTGGAACAACATGCATCTTTATTATCATACAACATACAGAGGAGACAGATATGGAAGCGGTGAATACAACGATACAGGACTAATAGAAGATATTCTTGAAGCTTATGATTTTCCAAAACAGGAATTTAAACTGGATTATGTTATTTATTCAAGAGATGTAGACAAACACTCAAACGTACAAGGGGTTGTTTATAAGAACAAGAAGTTTGTTGTAAAAAAAGTTTAATTTTTTATTCTATATTTTCCTAACAAGTTATTATATCTGACTATAAAAAGATCAATAAGCATTTTTATGCTATCTTTGAGTGGGTTGACTGTGCTTCCTGCTTTGTCTATCCACACAACAGGAGCTTCTTTTATTTTATATCCATTCTTTTTTGCGATAAACAGAATTTCCACATCAAATGAGAATCTGTTAAGTGTTTGCAAGCTCATTATATTTTTTCCAACTTCTGTTCTGAACAGTTTAAATCCACATTGAGTGTCCTTGAATCTCATAAATGTTATTATATTTACAAGAATAGGAAAAGTTTTTCCCATTAGTTGCCTTATAACAGACTGCTTAACCACAATGTTTGATTCTTTAAGGTTTCTTGATGCAATAACTATATCATATCCATCTTTTATATACAAAAGGAATTTTTTAAGCTCTTCTATTGGTGTTGCAAGATCACTATCTGAGAACAGAACAAGAGGATATTTTGAGTTTAGTATCCCTTTTTTAACAGAATAACCCTTTCCTCTATTTATTTTGTTTCTCAGAATTTTAACATTCTTAAATTTTGATGCAACATCACTTGTTCCATCTTTTGAGCAATCATCAACAACTATTACCTCATACTTTTTAAAATTAGAACCTAGGTATTTAATTATTTTCTTAAGTGTTAATCCTATTCTCTTTTCCTCATTATATGCAGGAACAACAACTGATATCTCTGTTGTTTTCATAACCAGGGAAAAATCAATAACTTATTTAAATATATGTGTTTACCAGGATGTTATGAAAGCATATTATGAGATTGTTAAGAAAGGGGAAAAAACAAAGCTAACTTCAATAAAGAAAACTAAAACAATCAAAGGGGTTGTTTCTATAATTCTTCCAACATATAATGAAGAGGGAAATATTGAAAGATTAATTAATAAAATATCAAAGATATTAGAGAATCAAAAATATGAGATAATGATAGTGGATGATGATTCAAGAGATAAAACACCAGAAATAATAAACAAACACTCAAAATCCTCAAAAGTTGTTGGTGTGCATAGATATGGAAAACGCGGAATATTCTCAGCAATCCTTGATGGGATAAAAGCTTCATCAGGAGAATTCATAATAATAATGGATTCTGATTTTTCACATCCTCCTGAATTAATCCCATATTTAATATCATACTCAAATGAATATGATGTTGTTTCTGGATCAAGATTTTTAAGAAGAAGTGGAATTGAAGCACCATTTCTAAGAAAATATGGCACAATAATGCTGAATATATTCTGTA
>JABMPP010000008.1 GCA_013202955.1 Candidatus Woesearchaeota archaeon
AACTTAGGTTGTGCAACTGGACATCCAAGTTTTGTAATGAGTAATTCATTCTCAAATCAAGTTCTTGCTCAAATTGAACTTTGGAAAAATGACTATGAACTTGGGGTTTATATGCTTCCAAAAGAGCTTGACGAAGAAGTTGCAAGACTGCATTTAGCGCAATTAGGTGCAAAACTTACAACTCTTTCAAAAGAACAAGCAGATTACCTTGGTGTAAAAATAGAAGGCCCATATAAGTCTGGACATTATCGATACTGAAAAATTTAGAACTTAGAATAAACACTAACTTCAGTTCCATTTACAGCAAAGCTTTGTTCTTTTTTTAAGTACGATGGATAATAATGTGAGCCATATAATAATAATTTTCCTTTCATTTCTCTTAATAATTTATTTTCTAATCCTCTGTGAAAAGGGATATCTGGGTTAATGAATAAAATGTCATGTGGTGTGAAATCATGCTCATAATAATTTTTATTGTGAAACTCAACATTTTTTGCGTGCTTTCTTTTTGAAAAATGATTTTTTATTTCCATTGATTTCTTGAACAACTCTTGATCTAACTCAACTCCTGTTGCTTTTACCCCAAATAAAGAAGCAATCATAACCACTTTGCCGTCTCCTGACCCAATATCCAGCAAATGTTTGAACTTTCCAAGCTCTATTTTGTTGAAAATCTCAAACACTTCGTCTATTACAGCAGCTCCCCAGAACCCAACACCAGTGTCTTTTATAGGCAATCTGCCTTTTTTCATCAATTCCTGATAAAACTCTTCATATTTCTGTTTAATATCATTGAAATTCTTTTTCATAAAACAAATTATTAGAACAGTATATTTAAAGGTTTTTATAATAATTAAGGAAATTGAATCATTTATTAGATTTATATATCTGTTTTAGATTTTGCAGAACTTTTTCATACAAATCATTTGGAATTGTTCTACCTTCTTTTGGAGGGCAACCACAATTAAATGTGCCTGCCCTTCTCAGGTTTTGGCTCTCTGTCCAAATATCTTCAATACTTCTTTCTTTTACATTTCCCTCAATTGAAGTAAAACCTGGGCAACTAACAACATTTCCATTAGCTGTAACATATAATCCTGCTGCGACTTGGTTGCATGGATGAGATCCAGGCATGGCAGAGATTCCTTCTTCTTCAATCTGTTCTAATGTCTGAACTCCTTTTTCAATATTCCAAGAATAAACTCTAGTCCATAATGCCAATTTTTGCTCATCTGTAAGATCAATTTTATGGATAAATTCGTCATCTAATTGCTTACCACTAACCATAGATACTGCTATAATAGGGTAAATATTTCTTTCTCTTGCATATGTATATATATCAAAAACCTCGTCGTAATTTGTTTTAGTTATTGGAGCACTACTTAAACATAATCTCGTAGGATTTGGTTCATTAAATCCTGCTTTCACTAAATTCTCTAAAGCTTGATTTCGTGCTAAAGTATGTCCTTCTTGTCTAACTAGTGCGTCTTGTACTTCAGTATGAAATGATTGAAAACTTAACATAAAACTAACATTTAGTTTATACAACTCATTACATAATTCTTGAGCAGACCCAATTCCATATTTGTGATTGAATCTTTTTGCTTCTTCATCATTTCCTAAAACCTGTCCTTTTGTGAATGTAGCCACTCCTATATCCTTATCAGTCATATCTCTAACAAATTGCAGAAAACGGGAATCCTGGGTTGGTTCTCCTGCTCCGCAGATTTTCACACTCTCTAAGCCTAATTCTTTAGCATCATCAATAACTGTAATAAGTTCGTCATAGCTTAAGTCTCCTTTATTTACATCATCAACACTATTATTTTTCCTGAAACAATAAGAACAATTTAAAGAACAGTATCTTCTAAAGTCAATGTCCATCATTAAGAGATTTCCTTTATTTGATTCAATTTCTTCTCTTGAAAAGAAACCCCAATATTGGATTGTATTTTCAAAATCGTCGGGAAAGCTATCTTCAAATTTTTTATCAATATTTGGAATTATTTTCATTTTGATTAGTACCATTATACTTACCATAAAGTACTAAACTACAACTTATAAAACTTCTTAGCTATTTTTTTACGTTTTTACCAAAAAATATATAAATAATATAATAATAGTAAATTATATGTTTAAATTAGACAAAAAAGACAGGGACATATTGTATCAACTCGATCTCAATAGCAGACAGACCTTTAGCCAGATAGCTAAGAGGGTAAAGCTAAGTAGAGAGGTTGTGCAATATAGAATAAAACAATTAGAAAAAAAAAAGATCATAAGGGGATACCAAACATTGATTGATGTCAGCAAATTAGGTTATATTAGTTGCAGATTCTTTCTAAAGTTCCAAAAAGACACGCCTGAAGAAGAAAACAAGATAATTGAATACTACAAAAATCATCCTAGATTCTGGTGGGTCGACAGCCCAGATGGCTTTAGAGACCTAGGATTGGCATGCTGGGTCAAGAATGTTTATGAATTCTATGATCTGAAAGAAGATCTTGTAAAAAGATTTGGAAAATTCATCTATGATCTTCATATTTCTATCTACTCAAAATTCTATATCTACAAAAGAACTTATTTATCAGGAAAGAAAAAAGGAGATGAACCAATTAAGGTGATGTTTTCTCCAGAAACAGCAGAGCATGATGACAAAGATATTAGGATTTTGAGATTAATTGCTAATAATGCAAGAATGAGCACAGTTGAGATCTACAAAAAAACAAAAATGAGTATTTCCAATATCAATTACAGAATAAAAAAAATGATTAAAAATGGAATCATAACTGATTTTAGAGTTATTCTTGATTTACAAAAGATGGGTTATTATTGGTATAAGATTGAATTGCAGCTTGAAGATATTGGAGTTAAGAAAGCAATGCTTGATTATTTTCATGAACACCCAAACATTGTGTATGCATATGAAACAATAAGTGATAATGATCTAGAAATGGAGATGGAAGTAACAAGTTATAATCATTTCAGAGAGGTTCTAAACAACATAAGAGAAACATTTGGTAATTCAATAAAAAAGCATACTCATTTTATCTGGGATAAAGAACATAAGTTTTTGTTTATGCCTTAATCATTCCATTGGCACTCCTGTCCATAATGTCCAGTCATTGCTTGGAGCATAGCTTCCAAACACAAAATAAGGAGCATATGTCTGACCAAAATAAGAATATTGAACATCAGTCCAGCTCTTGCTTGGAGCACCTCCTCCCATCGAAGCACCCATGCTGTACATTGGGCTTCCAAAATGTCTCCAGGTCTGCATCACTCCATAGAAATCACCAAGATCTGTTTGCGCAGCTGCTCCAGGCTCAACTGTTATTGCCTTGTCATAGCCGTGTTTCTTAAGCATTTTTACAATTTCTTTTATTGGTGCATTTCCCTGTCCAGGGCTTAAGTGCTCATCATCATAACCAAAATTGTCTGAAAGATGCACATTCCCAATTAGTTTGTTTTTCATCAGGTCTTTCATCTGGCCAACAAGCCAATTGTCAAATTTTTTGTCATTCTGCTCCTTGCTTAGCTTTGGATCCTGAACATAATATTTTCTCCATATATTTGCATGAGCAGTGTCAATTGTTGCTTTTATGTGCTTTTCAGCAGCCTTCTCTGCTTTTTCCTTTGACACCCCAGGCCTGTAATAATCATTCTCTATCTTTTTCTTTTCATACTGCTTTGTTTCAGTATTCCACACTTCCTCTTCCCTATACTTATTTGTCAACATATCAACCATTCTTCTTCTTGAACCATATATTAGATTCTTTAGCTCTTCAGGATGCCCACCATATCTTTCAGGAAATATGTGTTCCATTGTGACAACAATAGGATTTTTAGGATTATTTGAGTTGTTCATTGCATGAATTCCTGCTTCTGCATATGATCTGTAACCAGCAGAATACATTCTCTTGTATTGGGATTTAATATGCTTTCTTGTCTCTGCTGTTTCCCATGCTTGTTGCTCTAATGATGAAGATGCTTGGTGAGTTTGCTCTAGCCTGTGTTTTGCTTCTTTTAGCTCTTTTTCAATCAATTCCAATGGAGCTTTTGATTCAGGAGGAAGAACTGATGATTGTCTGCCTTCTTGCTTCATAATCTTCCACTTGTCCTCTTCAGGCATGTCTCTATCAAGCTTTCCATAAACTTCCCTCATCTTTTCAAGATCCTCAATAAGTTTTTGATCTCTCTCAAATCCCTGTGCATAATAAACAGCCCATCCTCTTGACTGGCCTTCATTTGTTTCTAATGTTGCTTGCAAATAAGCTTCTTCAGGAAATATCATTTCATCTTCTGTTAATCTTCTTCCTAATTCCTGTTCTTTTTCTCTGTTAAGACCCTCAGCTTCTTTTATAAAATCATCAAAATGCCAGTATTCCGTCCGGAAACGACCTGTGTTTGAGTCATATTCAGGAACCCTTCCATGTGCAACATCATAAGGGTTGTTTATTCTTCTTCCAGCATAATCAACATAATCCCCTTTTTTTATATGAACAGACTTTCCTTCTATATCAGTTCCATCGTACTCATCTTTTGTTCTGTTCCACACTGGTCTTGCAACTAATCTGTCTCTTGATACAGTTGTCATTACTTGTCCTGTTCTGTCATCAATTACTTTGTATTGTGCATCATCTGCTTCATGAAGATATCTTCTGAAAATTACCTTGCCGTCTTCGTCTCTTGCCCATTTCTGGGTTGCCATTGGCCTGTCAAATTCTCCTGTATGCACAACAACAGAGCCTCCTCCTGCTGTGTCAGATGCAAAGTCAATAGCTCTTTTTATTTCATCAACAGCCATTTTTCTATGCTCCCAACTAAAATTACCCTGTTGATCAACACCTGTCATTCCCATTATTCCATATGTTGCATGGGTTGTAAAATCTACCTCATTAATTCTTCTTATTTCATCTAATGCCTGCCTTTGATCTTTTCCATAAATTCCAGGTGTTTGGTTCTGACCCTGACTTCTGCCAACTCCTGAAAATTGTAATTCAATTGCATTTACTCCTGATCTTAGTTTTGCCTGCACTCCCTGCACATTGTTTGCGGCAATACCTAAAGGAACAGACATTCCAATGTCCTTCACACCATATCCAACTTCATCAGGAATCTCTGATTCTGGTGGAATAGCCGGCATTGGCTCTACAGGAATAGTAATATCATAATCTCTATCCATTGGGTGGTAATAATCTTCGTTAAATATCATTATTTCATACCAAGATGTTTTTTCATTTCATAAACAACATTTCTTGTTGCGTTTAACTTGTCAGCAGCCTGTTTGCTCAACTGAGTGTAATCTATTGAATTTAATTCCTCATTCATTTTGTCTACTCTTTCCATTGTGTAATTATTAACAGGCCCTTTTCCAATATTCTCAACATACTCTCTTATCTTTCCAACATCATACAGGATGTTTTCCTCCTTGATTTCCTGCGGTGCTTCCTGCACTGTCTCTTCTAGACCTTCTTTATCATCAAACAGTTTTGTTATATCAACACTTTCTTCTTCAGGTATATCAACAGAAGAAAGTGCCTCTTCTTTTTTTATATCTTCTTTTGATTCCTTGATAAGCTTCTCTGCTTCCTCAAGCTCTTTTTTTGAGTGTTCTTCTATTTCCCTTAATTTCTTTAATCTATCTTCAGGCAATAGCCTTCTCAAATTTTTCTTGTCCAATGCCATTATTACCAGGTAAGCATCCAATGTATTTTTTTATAATCCTTATAAACATACCAAACATTTGTTCTCACTTCTTTTTTTGCAATCTCTTTCTCTTTTTTTATTACCCATCTATCTGCTTCTTTCTTATTTTTACCTGACCCCAAAAAGGAGGTGAATATTTCGCCAAAACCCTTAAAAGCTGAAAAAAATGGATCTGCTGAAGAAGGTCTTTTGGTAAGTTTTTTATCACGGTCCTCATAATGTTTTTCCTGCAGAGTTTCTCCTGCTTCTTTTAGGTAATTTCTTATTTCATCTCCTAATCCATGCATTGCATTTTTTATAGATACATCAATCTCCCCAATAAGATCCCAGTTTTCAT
>JABMPP010000120.1 GCA_013202955.1 Candidatus Woesearchaeota archaeon
CCTATTATATATCTTAATCTTTTTTTCATTCTCAAAATTAGGGATTATCAATGCAAAATATGTTTCATCCAGGAGTATAATTCCTCCACTAAGATTTCCATAATCATCAGAAACATCAGTGAATATTTTTGTTGGTGGTTCAAATATAAATTCATATAATGTTTCATCTGTTAATGCAATGATTTCAAGTCTGTATCCATTTTCAGGCTGTATGTTTCTATCTGGAGAATATCCTAGTTTCAGGATGCTGTCAATAATATCAACATCCCCATCTTTATAATATAACTTCATCACTCTTACAAGATCTGTTTCTTCTGCATAGGAGAGAGTGCTAAACAAAACCACAAGCATAATAAATAATATTTTTTTCATTCATATCTCTCCAGACTTTTTATTATTTCTTTTGTGTTAACAGGTCCAAAAACCAATGCCTCTCTTAAGTTCCTCATAATTGAATTTTCAGTTGATCTGAAAAAGCTATTTAATGAACATCCTCTGAGACAACTCACATCTTGTTCTGATATCCACTTTGAACATTCTCCTATATCACAATTTGGATAATTATCAGCTCTGAAATTTATGCTTCCATAATAATTTTCATCAACATATTCATCAGCAAGATTCGCAAATGCATGTCCGAATTCGTGTATAACAACTCTTTCCTTATCAGCTGTGTTGACTTTTATTAGGTTTCCAACAGCGCTTGATCTTACGCTTCTGGATTGGTCTGCTGCGAGTATAAAAACATAATCATTTGGGCATTGTGATGCTAGTTTTTTTGCTTCATAATTATCACATGATATTATATTATCTACCCAACATAAAGATTCATCAAAACTGTCAATCCTGTAAAAATTTAGTTTAGTGAGCTGTGTGCTAAAAGGCTCGACAGTAACAAACTGACCTTGTATATATCTTTCTACATCTTCAGCAAAATCTGCTGAATCATCATAAGCATATCCTAAGAAAACAACATCAATCTTATTACTTGGATCTCCATTATAAGCAAGGGAAACACAGTCAGTTTCCTGTACTGGGTTTTCAGCATTTATCTCTGAAAACTTCCCTTTATTTTCAAAGCTCAGCTTTACTTTTCCATTTGTTGTTTTTACACATAATGGGTTGTTGTATTCATACACTCTTAACCTATCAACACTTAATGGATTAAATTTATTTGATGGAAAAATAAATATATTAAATCCAGGAAACATTCTTCTTTGGGATGTTAACTCTAAATTTGCAAACTCATCAATCTCTATTGTTTCATCAACAAAACACATTTCAGTTGCACCATCAGGAATTGAAAATGTTTTTTCATCAACATCTCCTAATCTGGTTGATTTTGCGCTTGTTAATATGTTTTCTAGACTCTTTGTGAAAGAGGTCAATCTTGCCTCTTCAGCGCTTTGGTTTATTTTATTGAATTGTCCAACACTCCAAACAACAAACAAGGAAATAATTACAAGAATTGCTATGTATGTTACAGGCTTTGTTAAGATCTGTGCTTTTTTCACAATTAGAATAATTAAAACAATGTATATAAATTTTTCTTTAACGCCAGGTTACTTTTATTTGATCTGTTCTTCTATAAGGGTCAATGCCTGCTTTTTCTATATTTACTCTATCTCCTGCTTTATATTGAAGCAATCCAAGCCAAGCAATCATTAACCCATTATCAACATTAAATTGATTTGGAACAGCAAAACTTTTTGCTCCTCTTTCCTTGCACATCTGTTCTGCCATTTCCTGTAGTCTTTTGTTGCATGCTACTCCACCACCCAACAATAATTCATTTTTCCCACAATGTGCTAATGCTCTTTCTGACACTTCTATTAACATGGCAAATATTGTTTCCTGAGCTGAATAACAAAGATCTTCTTTTTTGTGGTTTCCAGATTTTATTTTTTGTTTAAGATTTGTTAACAATCCACCAAAAGAAATATCCATTCCTTTTACAACATAAGGAAGTTCAATGTATTTTTTACCTTTAGAAGCATATTTTTCAATTAATGGACCACCAGGAAAACCAACTTCTAGCTCTCTTGCAAAACTATCTAAAAAATTTCCTATTCCAATATCTAATGTTTCCCCAAAAACCCTATATTTTTCCCCTTCATATGCAATAATCTGGGTGTTTGCGCCAGAAGCATATAATAAAACAGGATCTTTTGCATTTGTTAATAATCTTCCAATCTCTAGATGAGCAATACAATGATTAATTCCAATTATTGGGGTGTTATGCAGAAGTGCAAGACTTCTTGCTGCCATTGCACCAATTCTTAAGCATGTTCCAATACCAGGAGAAGCAGAATAACTGATTAAATCAATATCCTTTATTGTTAAGTTGGCATTATCTAAGGCTTTTTTTATTGTTTTATCACAAACATCAACATGATGTTCTGCTGCTTTGTTTGGAACAATTCCACCCGACTTTGTTTTGTAACCATCTATAACATTAGCTAGAACTTTTCCATTACTATCTATAATACCTATACCAAAAGTATGTGCAGTGCTTTCAATTCCTAAACATATCATTTTAGATAAAGAGTTATCACTATCTTAAAAAGCTTTTTAAATAAACTTCTAAACCTTATTTAAAATGAAATATTTAAATGAAACAACAGATATTGAAATTGCAGCATCTTTGGTTAATCATATTAGGAAGCCTTGTCAGAATCCAAAAACAGGAGAAAATTTAAGAGAAACTTATATTACTATGGCACAAGGTATTCTGGATAGAAAAGTAATGAGTAACCCTTTTGCAATAACTCTTTTAGAAGACGAAATTGCAAAGTATTTTTGATAAGAAATCAGTTTATTTTTTTAATTATCTTATTTCTCCTTTTTGCCAGTCTTTCAATATCTCTCTGGCCATTCTTTTCATGTCAGGAACCCCTCCTTTTTTTAGAATGTTTTTCTTCCTTGCAATCTCTTCAATCACTTCTTCTAAATCTTCATTTTTTTTGACTTTATAATATGACTCAACCATTCCTGGGAATTTTTCCATCAATCTCATTACAACAAGATCAGGATCTTTTGATTTAGTGAAATCAATTGTTCCAATTAATGTATGTTTTACCCAGTCTTTTTCTCTAAAAGGTATGACTCCTGGAGTATCCAGAAACATTATTCTGTTATCTCCTTTTATCATTTGCATTCCTTTAGTGTGTCCACTCATTATGCTTGTTGAGGCTGCTCTTCTTCCTTTCATGGCATTAATTAAAGAAGATTTTCCAACATTTGGATAACCAAGCACTCCGACAGTTACCTGATCTTTTTCAATCCCTTTTCTTTTGGCTTCAATTAATATTTGTTGTCTAAGCCTTGTTTTGCCAAGATGTTTTTTTGCTGAAACTAAAACACAAGGGTTAATCTCTTTTCTGAATTTTTCATTTTCTTTCCTGTCAACAAGATCAGATTTTGTAATCACATAAATCAATGGTTTGCGATTGTTTTTAACCCTTTTTTCAATTTCTAGGTTTCTTGTTTCATTCACTAATCTTGCGTCTAACAAAAGCAAGAGAACATCTGCTTCCTGAATTACATCATTTACAACATTCCAAAAATTTGGCATATTAACTAATGGAATCTAGTTCTATAAAAAGGTTGAGATTTTAAGAAAATCTTAATTCCAGAAAAACTTTGTTTTTTGTAGCTTTAGATGTAGCTCTCGCTATTTCTTTTAGATTTTTTAGAAAAAAAATAACAGAAATCTGGAATAAGATTTCTGAGTTTTAAAAAATGAGGAAAACCATGCATAATTGGAGCTACGAACGGTTGGAAACAGCATGCTGAATGCGTCGTTGCCTTCGCACTTACACATCTGTTCCATCAAACTCATATTTTATGAGAGTTCTAGATGTCTATTTTTCAAGGCAGGCTTCGAGCTTAGATGCTTTCAGCTC
>JABMPP010000124.1 GCA_013202955.1 Candidatus Woesearchaeota archaeon
CAACTGGTGCAACAGGAGCGGCAGGTCCATCAGATGAAAGATTAAAAACAAATATTACACCTATTACTGACTCAATCCAAAAGATTAGTAAAATAAGAGGTGTTAGATATTTTTGGAAAGAAAATGCACTTGTTAGTTCAGATAGAAAGAATAGAGAAGAAATCGGATTTATTGCTCAAGAACTTAACCACGTTTTACCTGAAGTTGTTTTTGGTAGTGAAGATACTGTATTCCAAGTTAAATATGCTGACATCATTGCTTTATGTATTGAAGCAATTAAAGAACAATCGGTTCTTTTGGATGTTAAAGAAGAAAAGTTAAGTAAACTTGAAAAAAGAGCAAAAGAAAAGGGATTAATTTAATCCCTTTTTTTATTAAATATAATCTGTAAAATACGAGTTGATGTTTTTATCAACTTTTCTTGAATCGGGATAATCAGGGGCATATACACTTAAACACTCCTGGTCTTCTTTTAATAATGATAAATAACTACCATGGTATTGTAATAAACCTGAATGACCGTAGGTTTTATTATCGTTTAGATAGTTTAAGATTTCTTGATAGAAATTGTGGATAGGTGTTTTAAAATATTGTACTTCAGTGTTTGATTTATATGTGTGAGGTCTACTAACCCATTCACCCTTTCTTTCAAAAAACTCATCAAGTTCATTCCAAACTGAATCATATAAATCGTCATCATATGCAGTATTATATGAGTTATGATATATTGAACTTAATTCGTTTCTAAGGTCCATTAATTCATCATCCATTAAATGAATCATTGTTTCTTTATCGTCAACAATTTCGTCAATATTTGATTCATCGACAATTACATAATCACGACCTTGTTGTTGAGATATTAATTCAAGAACTTCTGTTTCGGCAACTATTTTTTGACCATTTAATGTTTCAATAATATATTCCTTAAGTCTTTTTAAATTTTCTTTTGTTAATTCTTCAATAACAGCACCATAAATGTCATCAGATAAATCATAATAATAATCGTTATCATATTCACCATCTAAAATTGATTCTATTGTATTAACGGGTATATCATTTCTATTATTATCACAAAATAATTGGGCAAATTCACCTTGAGTTGATATTATTAAATTCGGGACACCATCAATAATTTCAACATCCTCCAATAGTTTTTCAATGTACATATCAAATTTTTCTTTGTTGTTGGAATATAACCAAATTAGATATTCATTTTGCCATTCTTCAGAATCACCAGCTTCAGGGTCAATCTCGTCCATTAATCCTCTTTTCTTTAATATTTTAAAAAAGGTTTCATAGTCATTAAAATAACTCACGACATCTAATTCCCCATTATTAAATTTTTCTATTAAATCATTGATATACATATGTTATAAATACAAAAAAAGGGACAATTTTCATTGTCCCCGTCTAATTTTTCGAAATACGTTAAATTACCTACTAGTTTTATTTACGTTGTAATACTTCTCAACTGTTCTTTTAATAGCCGATTTAACGCTTTCGTTAGTTTGTTGTCTCTGAGCAGCAGCCTGTTGAACCTGTTGAGGTGATGGCTGTTGTGATTGATTTCCGTTATTTTTGCATCCGCATCCTGACATAATTTTTATTTTTTAATTTTAGTTTATTATTTTAAATTCATGTTTATAACAAGTTTTTCTTATGGAACCCTTATAACCGTTATTTACTAATTTACCTCTTAATGAATTTGATATTTTCATTCTAACGTTTCTTGGATTACCATTTGCAAATCCATTTTCAATTAAGTAATTGGCACCATCAACTAAATTATCAAAAGTTAATATTTCTTTTGTTTCAATATTTGATAATGAATATTTATTAATGTTCCCGTTTTTATTTAAATTATATTTAGATAATTTAACTTTAACTTCATCATTGTAAGTGTTTCGTCTAAAGTCATTAACTAATGCTAAATTATAACCTTTGTCAAGGTTATTAGATTCATGTAATGAGATAAACATATTTTCTTTTTCAATTAATTTATTTGGTTCGCAATATTCAACAATTTCAAATATAAAAATATCTTTACCGTATTTTTTATATGATTTTTGTAAATATTCATTATCGTGAATACCTTTATTCAGCATCCAAAAATGTTTATATTCACGACTTGAAATATTAACACTACTACCAATATAAACCTTATTATTTGTAGTGTTGGTTATTTTATAGATACCTGAATTCATAAAATTGTTTATTTGTTTCCTGATAATAAATACTATCTTTGTTGAAATATAAGATTAAAAGAATATTTATCAATTAAAAGTATAATGGATTTTTTAAAATTAATACAAGAAGGAAGAGTTGACGACTTCAAAACCAAGTATTCTCAGAAGTTTGGTAAAGACAATGTAGATAAAATTGTTGGTTCTGTACCACAAAAATATTTGGAATGGGTTGGTAAGAACCTGGACATGGTTAATTTCGAGGAAAACCTTTCAAAGTTATCTAACGCTTTAAGTAAATTTGAGAAGATATCAACTAATCTTCCAATTACGGATTTATTTAAATATAAGAATTTGGGACAATTATTGACGGATTTATCTGACTATGAGAATAGACAAAGACGAATTGTAAAAAAAGTTGATGGGGGTAATGTTGTTTATGATGATGGTAGATTTTTTGTTGTTAATCCGTTAACTCATGATTCATCTTGTTATTATGGTAAGGGGACCAAATGGTGTACAACTACTGATAGTGACAACCATTTTAAACAATACAATGAAGATGGTAAGTTATTTTATATCTTGGACCGAAATGCTCCGAGTGACGATAAATTCTACAAGGTTGCTCTTCTTCAAAAATTCGATGGGGATAAAACTTATTATGATGCTTTGGATGCCACGGTTAAAAGCGGATGGATTTTTAATACCAATAAATTAAATGAAATATTATCTTCAGTTGATGAATACCTTAATTTAGAATATCCTGAACAAATTAAAATATATAAGGATAAGGTGTTGGCTAAAAAAGAAAAAGCACGACTTGAAAGTATAAGAATCCAACAAATTTTAAATCAAAGATTGGCTGATGCTCAAGAAAGAAGGTTAGATGGAGAATGGACATTAGATGATGATTGTCCTGATGTTGGTTTGAAGGCTCACGCATTATTAAATTTTTTGGTTAATGAAGGTGATGTTGATGAAATGACCAACCAAGACCGAAATGAAATTGCAAGAATCCAAAGTGAGATAGACCGACTTCAAACTGAATATGACAATGACGAAGATGTTAGGGGTGATTTGTTGGATGAGATAAGTGATTTGGAAGATGAGTTAACTGAATTGGAAAATAAAATTGATGTTTATTATATTATTCCAACTGGTTCTTTTTATGATACAACAGAATTTGAAGTTATTGGTGTTCCTGATTTAGAAGACCGTAGATATGCCGTTGGTGATGAGGGTGAAATGGAATCAAGTTCTTATGAATCTGTTGACCAATTACTTGATGATATTGGGTTTGAGGGGTTTAGAGCATCATTTGTCGAAAATTATATTGACGAGGATGCGGTTAAGGATTATGCCGAGGAATTCTATCGTCATGATGTTAGTGATAGTCCTGAGTCATATTTTGATGATTCACAAAGAGATTTGTCTGACGACCAAACTGAAAAGATTTCAATTTTACAGGATAAAATAGAAAAATTTAATAACCTAATTTCTCAATATGAAGATAGTATGAGTGGTGAAGATGATGATGATGAGTTGTTAGAACGGGTTGATGAGCTGAACGAACTTATTGAAGAAATGGAAACTGAAATTGAAGATACCAATGAAGACCCTGAGGGAGATTTTCCTGACGATTTAATCGAAGATGCTATCTATGATAGAGTTGAGGATGCAACAAATGATATTGTTGGGTTTATGGATGAATGGGGTCTTGAAAAAAACAATTTTATTGACAGAAGAGAATTTATTAAAGCTGTCTACGAAGAAGACGGATATGGGGCAACATTAAATGGATATGATGGTACTGCTGAAGAATATAAAGTTGGTGACACATGGTTTTATGTAATGAGAATTGACTAAATTATAAATCTATTTATAATTGTTGTATGGGGAGAAGAAAGAAATTAGCGTTTAAGCTAAATCCTGAGTGGATGTTAAAAGAACCTTTGGATTTTGAATACAACAAATATACTTTGTTGGACTATATTCAAAAATGTGAAGAACGATTGGATAAGTTTGAGATTTATCCTGATTTTGTTGAAATATCTTTACATTTGGCGAACTTACAATCCTTAGACAAAGAAAATACCCTTTTATTAACCAACAAAAAATTTGGTTCCTACGATGATGAAATCATGTTAAAGGATTTATATCCAAAAAAACCAAGAGATTTATCTGATGAGGAGGGGTATGAGTTGGAGAAAACAATCAAATACTCTAATGATAAATTATTTGATGCATTTAATCTTGCAAAGTCTGTTTGGAATATTGTCTTTGATAGTGTTGAACTATCAATTAAAAAGAACAAAGAACATTTAGCTTTGGGTTCAGGATATATTTTTTATTATAGAAAGTTAGATAATAAAATTTATGTTTGGGAATATGAGATTAAGAAAAAAATAGGGGAAAAAGATGTGAATCAAACACATATAACTAAGATGTATGAAAACATTCCTGATAGTACCACATTAGTTTCAATAATCGAGGAATATTCTAAATTTAACAAAACAGATTATTATAAAGGTCTTCCCGTTTTTGAAATGGTTTGTAACCAAGACTTTCCTATGGATGAAGCCATCGTTCCAATAATGAAACGAAAACTGATGTCATATATTTTTCAAATTGTTAATATAAATAAAACAAAAAACTTTGATTCTAAAATATAAAACATTATATTTGTGTTATGGGATTCAATAAACGATTTATTAATTTTGAAAAAAGTCTGATAGC
>JABMPP010000121.1 GCA_013202955.1 Candidatus Woesearchaeota archaeon
GATTAGAGCTACCAGTTATTTTTATTGACTGCTCTTTTCCTGTTCCAAGATCTTTTGCAGATACATGCACAATGCCATTTGCATCAATGTCAAATGTAACTTCAATTTGAGGTATTCCTCTAGGTGCAGGTGGTATTCCCACAAGATCAAATCTTCCAAGAGTTTTGTTATCATTAGCCATTGGACGTTCGCCCTGTAGCACATTTATTGTAACAGCAGGTTGATTGTCTGCAGCTGTTGAAAATACCTGACTCTTTTTTGTTGGAATAGTAGTGTTTCTTTCAATCAATGCTGTTCTTACACCACCTAATGTCTCAATTCCAAGAGTTAATGGAGTTACATCCAAAAGCAATATATCCTTAACATCTCCGCCAAGAATTCCTCCTTGAATCGCAGCACCAAGTGCAACTGCTTCATCAGGATTAACTGTTTTGTCTCCATCTTTTCCTGTTAAATCCTTTACAAGTTTCTGAACAGCTGGAATTCTTGTTGAACCACCAACAAAAATAACCTTTTCAATATCTTTTGATGTTAATTTTGAATCTTTCATAGCTTGCTCTGTAGGTCCTTTAAGCTTTTCAATTACATCTTCTATCATATTTTCAAACTGAGCTCTTGTCAGCTCTAAGTTTAGATGTTTTGGTCCTGAATTAGTTGCAGTTACATAAGGAAGATTTATTGTTGTCTTTTGGGCACTGCTCAGCTCTATTTTTGCTTTTTCAGCAGCATCTTTTAATCTCTGCAAAGCAGTTTTGTCTTCCCTTAAATCCATGTTATTCTCTTTCTTGAACTCTCCAGCCATCCAGTCCATTATCAACTCATCTATGTCATCTCCGCCAAGATGATTGTTTCCTGAAGTAGCTTTTACCTCAAAAACACCTTCACCAAGTTCTAAGATAGAAACATCAAATGTTCCACCACCAAAATCAAACACAAGAACTGTGTGATCATGGCTTTTGTCAAGTCCATAAGCTAGTGAAGCAGCTGTTGGTTCATTTATAATTCTAATAACATTCAATCCAGCAATCTTGCCTGCATCTTTTGTTGCCTGTCTCTGGGCATCTTCAAAATAAGCAGGAACTGTTACTACAGCATCTTCAACTTTTCTTCCAAGATAAGCCTCTGCATCTGCTTTCAGCTTCTGCAGTATCATTGCTGATATCTCTTGTGGGGCATATTCTTTTCCTTCTATTGTTACTTTTTCATTGCTTCCCATATTTCTCTTTATGCTTCTAACAGTGTGTTCAGGATTAGCAATAGCCTGATTTTTAGCTATTTTTCCTACAATCCTTTCACCATCTTTTATTGAAACAACACTTGGTGTTGTTCTGTCGCCTTCAGCATTTGGAATTATAACAGCTTTCCCTCCTTCTATAACGGCAGCAGCAGAAAAAGTAGTACCTAAGTCAATTCCAATAGCTTTACTTGTAGATTTTTTTTCTTTTGTCATTTTAATACCTCATAGTTTAATATTCTCTTTAATTTCTTTTTATCCTTAATCAAATTCTTTAACTCTCCTCCATCAATTGTGGAGTTGAATCTCAAATATGAATCCCATTGTCGTATTGACTCTGGGTCTTTTGGATTTACCAAAAACTTTAGAGTATACCAAGTCATTGTGTGCTCGCCTTCTGGCTCACATGTTCCGACTTGACAATAAACTGGCTTGAACTTATGTATTGAGCATAAATTGTTTTTCAAAAATATACATCTTCCTTGCGGATATTTTCCTTTGATTTGCTTTGCTCTATGCAATTTTGTGTTGAACAACTCTTTTCTATCCATATATCTCTTCTTTGCTTCTTGTTTACTAATCCCCATCTCTTTAGCGAATCTTTTCAGATCGTCATCCAAAAAGATCCCAGATGTTAACGTGCAGCTTTGCACGCATTTCCTACACCCTTTGTGTGATCTTTGGTTGGCTACCTTAAGCACATCTCTTAATGGAGTATGTTTTTTAATCACTTCTTGCTCACCTTGACTCTGCTTGGTCTTATTACCTTATCTTTGAGTGTATATCCTGTTTGAAGCTCCTCAAGCACAATATTTTCTTCTTTATCAGATTTTTCTGCAAGAAGTGCCTCATGTTTGTATGGGTCAAATTTTTGACCTAAAGCATCAATAGGTTTTAATCCTTCATTATTTAATATTGAAATGAACTCAGCATAAATAAGCTCAACTCCTTTTCTAAATTCTTCATCATTTGCTTTGTGTTTGAATCCAAGTCTGAAATTATCAACAACAGGAAGTAGGGTTTTTATTATGTCTTCTTTTGCATAATTACAAAATTCCTGTTTTTCCTTGTCCACTCTTTTCCTATAATTCTCAAACTCAGCCTGCACTCTTTGCAAATCCTCAGTGAGCTCCTTTACCTTGTCATGTTTTTTTACAACTTTCTTGATCATTCTCAAATCCCTCATCTCTGTTGA
>JABMPP010000122.1 GCA_013202955.1 Candidatus Woesearchaeota archaeon
ATTCAAGAAAGAGGGAATAACCCCAATGCCTGGATTACAGGTAAATATTGATGGTGTTATAGGAATAGTAAAAACAGTCACAGGTGGAAGAACAATAATTGACTTTAATCATCCTTTAGCAGGAAAAGCTGTTGTTTATGATATAAAAATTAACAAATTAATCACAGATACTGAGCAAAAAGTAAAGGCTTTTGTTGAGGTAGCATTACATCAAAAAGACTTCAAAGTGAAGAAAGAAGGAGAAAAATTTACTGTTGAGTTAAAGCAGGAGATTCCAAAAGAAATAAAGGGAAAGTTAGAGGAGAAATTCAGAGAAGTTACCAAAGCAAAAGAGGTTATATTTACTCATAAAAAATAAGAACTTTTAAATATGAGTAAAATATTAAATTAAGTTATAATTAATCAGGGTGGAAGCATGTCAGACTTTGTTGAAAACACAGATTCAGAAGAACAAAAACAAGAAGGTTTTGAAATAAAATCAAATGTTATGGATAAAGAGTTAGAGCAGATTCTTTCCAAGCAAAAAGCAACCATTAAGGTAATTGGAACAGGCGGAGCTGGAAACAACACAATAAACAGAATGACTGAAGTTGGCATTGTTGGAGCTGAAACAATAGCTGTAAACACAGATGCCCAGGATTTATTATACACAACAGCTGATAAAAAGGTTTTGATAGGCAAGGATTTAACACATGGCTTGGGAGCAGGCTCAGTGCCAAAAATAGGTGAAGAGGCTGCACAGGAGTCAGAGCATGATTTAAAGAAGAATATGGAAAATGCTGATATGGTTTTTGTAACATGTGGATTAGGAGGCGGAACAGGAACAGGCTCAGCACCTGTTATAGCTGAGATTGGAAAAAAATTAGGAGCATTAGTTGTTGGTGTTGTAACATTACCCTTCTCAATGGAAGGACAGAGAAGATATGAAAATGCTGTTGCAGGACTTCAAAAGATGCAGGACAGTGTTGACACATTAATTGTTATACCTAATGATAAACTTCTTGAATTAGCACCTGAATTGCCATTACACACAGCATTCAAGGTTGCTGATGAAATATTAACAAATGCTGTAAAAGGGATTGCAGAACTTGTCACAAGAGCAGGACTTGTTAATCTTGATTTTGCAGATATAAGAGCTGTTATGGGAAAAGGAGGAGTTGCTTTAATAGGTGTTGGTGAAAGCGACACTGAAAACAGAGCTGTAGAGGCTGTTGAAAAAGCAATAACAAACCCTCTTCTTGATGTAGATATTGCAGGCGCAAACGGCGCTCTTATCAATGTTTCTGGCGGAGAAGACATGACTCTTGAAGAAGCCAGAAGAGTTGTTGAAACAGTTTCAGAAAGACTTGATGATGATGCAAGGATAATATGGGGAGCTCAGATTTCTGATGACCTTGGAGGAACAATAAGAGCTATGCTTATAGTGACTGGTGTGAAATCAAGCCAGATACTTGGTTCAGGAAAAGTTGTTTCCAAGGAAAGAAAAGAGGAGATTGAATCAGAACTTGGTATTGAGTTCATTGATTAAGGTGATAAAAAATGGGTAGGCTTCTAAAATTTAAAGATTTTGCAAGGGAATCTCTCAGAGTGTTGAGAATAACAAAAAAACCATCTGGTTTTGAGTTCAGAACTATTGTGAAAGTGTCTGGATTGGGAATGATAATAATCGGGCTTATAGGATTTTTGCTTCATTTTGTAAAGCAATTATTTTTTTAGGGTGAGAAAATGACAGAAGAGAAAAAAATGAACATATTTGCGTTGAGAACAACAGCAAACAGAGAAGATCAAGTAATGGATTTTGTCACAAGTAATGCTATTAAAAAAAAGCATAATGTTTACTCAGTAATAAGACCTCATGGAATGAGAGGATATATATTTCTTGAAGCTGCAACCAGAAGTGATGCAGAGCAGGCAGCATTTAATGTTCCTTATGCAAGAGGAATATTACCAAAACAAATAGAGTATGCAGAAATAGAACATATGCTTGAACAGGTAAAGAGAGAGATAAGCATAATGAAGAATGATATTGCTGAAATAATCTCAGGTCCTTTCAAGAGAGAGAAATGCAAGATAACAAGAATAGACAAAACAAAAGAAGAGGTTGTTGTTGAGCTTCTTGAGGCAGCAGTTCCAATACCAATCACTGTTAAGATTGATGCTGTCAAGGTTATCAGAAGGGATTCTGATGAGGAAGAGGCTGAAGAGGAAGCAGAAGATATAGGGAACGAGGCCTTGATGTAAACATTTTTAAATAGGTTAAGATTTCTCACAGCATAATGTCAAAAGAAAAAGTAGAAGCATTGATTGAAGGCGGAAAAGCAACTGCAGCACCGCCATTAGGACCAGCCTTAGGTCCATTCGGGATAAATATAGGGCAGGTTGTTAGTGACATTAATAAAAAAACAGCTTCATTCAAGGGCATGCAAGTGCCTGTAAAGGTTATTATTGATACTGATACAAAAGAATATACTATTGAGGTTGGTACACCTCCTGCATCTTCTTTAATACTAAAAGAAGCTAATATTGAAAAAGGATCAGGAAATCCATTGCAGGACAAGGTTGCTGATCTAAAAATAGAACAAATAATCAAGATTTCTAAAATGAAAGAAGATGCTTTGCTTGGAAAAACTCTTAAAGATAAAGTAAAAGAAGTAATAGGAACATGCAACTCAATGGGTGTTATGGTTGAAGGTGTTTCAGGAAAAGATGCTATTGGGCTTGTAAATGAAGGAAAGTTCGACAAACCAATTGCTGAAGAGAAAACAGAGCTGTCAGCAGAAGAGCTTAAAGACCAAGAAGAAGAAAGGAAAAAGCTTGCTGAAGAAATGGAAAATAGAAAAGAAGAATTCATTACAACTGCAAAAGGCATTATATCAGCTAATCAAGGAAAAGAAAGAGCAATGATAAAAGCTAAATTAGTAGAAGCAGGAATTCCAGCTATGATAATTGATGAATTACTTCCAACTGAGGAAGCAGCTGCTGTCCCAGGAGAAGCACCTGCAGAAGGAGAAGAGCCTAAAGAGGAAGCTCCAGCTGAAGGAGAAGAGAAAACACAAGAAAAATAAAAATTTTTCTGTGCCCAGAAATTTACAATTTCTTGGAAGAAGATTAGAATTCTTTTGTTTTTTTATAATTTAAATTTAATTTATTTAGGATTTCTAAGATCCTATCTCTATCATACATTCCTTTCCAGTCTAGTAACACTAAATTAATCTTCTCTGTTGTTTTTTCTATTGCTTGTTTGATCATTTCCTCACTTAGGTTATCTAAATTGTATTTAGGACAGATATGTGCTACAGCTATTCCCTGCTTGTATAATTTTTTGAAATTAGGTGCATGATGCAACCCACCTATTCCAAAAACAACTTTTGCTTTTTCTGGTTTGTTTTGGAGTAGATGCATTGATGTTTTTGCTATTATATCAGCTGCTTGTTTGTTTCTCCATTGTTCTTCATTAGAACCAATCTCAATAAACATAACAGGCTTTTCTAAATATGGGCCGTGATGAGTTACTTCTTGTATTATTTCATAATCTAAATTTTCCCCTAATTCTTCTAATTTCAGCATTCCCTCTCTAAGATATAAAGCAGGTGAGATGCACAACTGGTTATCTTTACCACCTAGCTCTGCTTTTCCCCAGTTTCCCAAACAATGAACTGATAATGAATGTATTCCTGATGCAGAACTGTGCTTTGAGATGAATAAGAAAAAATCAGCATCTATTCTTTTATCAATATCTTCACAATAAACAGGCCTTTCATCTGTTGTGTATAACTTTATATTATCTAACTCATACACTTTGTGATTATCAAAAATTTCTTCTGTTTCTCTGAATTTGAATAGTTTTAGCAAGGATTCTTTTATATTAGTTGATGCAATATCCTCTGTTGATGATATTATAGCGAACTTCATGTGAAAAAGAAAACAAGGATTATATTAAAGCTTTTTCCCGAAAAATTTATAATCTATTGATCTCAAAGAGATTTTATGCCATTAGCAGTAACACATGTTCTGACAAGCGTTGTATTAATTGGGTTGTGGAGAGATTATGTTGTAAAGCATAAAAAATATTTTACACTGCACACTGTTTTTCTTGCAGGATTTTTTGCATTACTTCCTGACATAGATGTTCCATTAAGAATGATCACTGAATTTTTTGGGGTTGGTGTGCCAGGATTGCTTCAACATGGAGGAATAACACACACTCCATTTTTCGCTGTGCTTTTCTTAATACCTGCTGTTATTTTATGGAAAAAGAAAAAGAAAAAGCAGGCAACATACTTTTATGTTGCAGTTTTCGCAATAATACTGCATATTTTATTTGATTATATTCTTGGAGGAGGAGCATATGAAGGAATAATGTGGTTGTTCCCATTCTCACTTCAAGCATGGAAGCTTCACATATTGAATTATTTTGGTGCAAAGGATTTACCAATGGCATTAGACGCAATAATACTTTTAGGATGGCTTTGGCATGAAGAGGTAAAGCATAAAATTTCTGATTTTGTATAAAATGGAACAAATAATAATAATTTTAATAATAACTGTACTAGGCCCAATAGTTGGGTCTGCAATAGGTGTATTGAAAAAACCTTCAAAGATATTTATGTATAATATGCTGTCTTTTGCAGCAGGAGTGATGCTCTCAATATCATTTCTTAACCTAATACCAGAAAGCATAGCAATCTCATCTATTTTAGTTTGTGTTATAGGAGTTTTTATAGGGGCGGTTATAATGTATTCTCTTGACAAGTTAATACCACATATACATCCTGAACTGTGTTCTCAGGAACAAGGTAAGAGCTTAAAGAAAACATCTATTTATTTGATATTTGGAATATTTCTGCATAATTTCCCAGAAGGAATGGCAATAGCAGCAGGAACAATAAGTGATATAAGTATAAGCTTCACAATTGCATTGGCTATTGCAATCCATAATATTCCAGAAGGAATATGCACATCAGCTCCTTATTATAATGTAACAAAGAAAAAATTGAAATCATTCCTGGTTTCATCCTCAACAGCGATTCCATTATTGGTTGGATTTGGGTTTGCTTATTTCTTATATCAAACCATATCATCAAATGTTATGGGCTTGCTAATTGGTGCAACTGCTGGGTTAATGATATATATATCAAGTGATGAATTAATACCAAGCTCTTGCTGCAGATCAACAAACCACAGCACAATATTCTCACTTATCATAGGAGTATTGTTTGTTATATTACTTGGAGTGTTCTAAGAAAATAATTCATTTATCAGTTCTATATATGTTGCTGAGCTCCATGCCTGTGAAAAACATCCTTCTGATTTAAATGAAGAAGCAGAGCTTATCTCAGCACTGCACCCAACTACGCCTGAAAACAATATCTCATTTGTTGATGCTACAAGTATTTTTGTTATGTATCTTTTGTATTTTCTCTTATTTAATTTGTGCATGCAAACAGCAGCAAGATTGTTCATGAAAAACCATGAATCTCCGCGATGATAGCTTTTTGAATTCTCTCCTGTTGAATTTTCAGAAAAAAGTGATGAATCTTTTCCAATAGTGCTTAACCCACCCCAGTGAAGCCATAATCTTTTTAACGCATATTTAAAGCTCTTCTGCCACTCTCTTTTTTTTAGGAGTTCAGGATAAATATAATACGCAAGAAAAATATTTGGCCTAACTTTATAATCTTTTATACCATCCAGAAGGTGATGATCATAAAAAGATTCTTTTACTCTCTTTGTCATCTCTTTTTCCATTATTGAGTATTTTGTGTAATCACTTGTTTTATCTTCGCACAATTCTTTCATGAATTTTATCATATTTAGATACAAAGCCTGTATCTCTATTCTATATCCTTCCCTTGTATCACCATCAAAATCAGAATCCATCCACGTTTCTTTTGGGTTGTTGTGTATAAGCATATTTTTCATGTAATTTTTCCCAATATCTTTTATTGAGTTTTTTAGCTTGGTTTTTATATTAGATATCTCTTTTTTTGAGAAATAATCTTTTAGCACTTTCCTCTTCTTCATAATTCTTATTGAATCCTGTATTCTCTTGAACATCCAGCCAACAGAATCTGCAGAGCCTATTTTGGTTTTTTTATTATTTATATTAGCCAATCTTCCATCTTTTTGGATGTTTTTCAGATTCCTTGATATAATATTTTTAACACCAGAATAATTCTTATTTAGCAGGAGCGCTTTTAATGAAATAAATTCATCTCTTGACCAGAACTGATAAAACCATGGCAATCCTGCATATATCCCTTCTTCTTTACCTATTTCTTGAACAAGATCATTTAATGATTTGGATGCGCAGGAATAAGCCATTCTTGGATATTCTCCTTTTATGTTAAAATCTCTATGGCAGATATTATTTACATAGGTTTTTTGGGATTTTCTTAGATAAGGATAATTCTTGTATAGGTGGGTTGCTTTTTTAACAGCATCTGATTTATTGTCAGAAAATGAAAAAACAAGATTTGCGCTTTTATCTACTTTTATTTTCAATGCTTTGTAAACATAAAGCTCAAATGGGATGGAACCTCTTTTTTCATCATACTCATAATGTTTCCTCTCCCAGCTATCAATTACTTCATAATCTTTTACTCCTTTTATCACTGTATATATTGTGTATTTTTTCTTTTTTAGGGATTCATTTGCGTATTTGATGTATTCTATTATCAACATATCTTTTTCTTTTTTAATATTGTATATTCTTCCCTTGTCATCAAAATCATACATCTTTCTGCAGTCTAAAGTAACCTCAACATCTCCTGTAAAATTATCCACATTATATAATATAGAATTGCTGTGATTCATAAAGAACTTTTCAACAACGCTTCCGGAAACTCTTTTGATGTTGTAGAACTTGTTTATTATTTTTTTAGGTGTAGTTCCAACAAGAGAGATATTCTCTATTGTTTTGAACATATCTGATTTATTTTTAAAATATGCTCCTTGAAATCTAGATATGTTGTATAATGCTGAAAGAAAAAGGAATCCTTGTTTTTTGTTTGTAAGAATAAATAATGGATTCTCAGCCTCCCCTCTAATTACCTCTTTTTCTAAATGATGCTTAATAATCATCTGAGAGAATTTAAGAGTATTTACTATTTAAAGTTTATGCAGCTTGTCTATACTGGTTTTGATAGTTTTGTTGAGGCATATATCTTATGTTTTCTTGCTGTTGAACTGGCTCAGGTTTTTTCTTCTCTGTTTTTTTACCCAAAATATATCTTATAATTGGGTTGTTTACAAATGCTGACTGTGCCATTATTAACTGCATGTTTGGCAAGTAATTAAGCTGTATGTGATGTAATGGAGGTGCTATTTTATAAATTCCTTTTGCACCATTCCAAACTTTTCCCTTTATTGCATTTTGATATATCTCATTGAATGTATCTTTGTAACGAAGAGTAATCATGTTTTTGAAAAATTTCTTCCACCCCATTTGATCTCTTATATATTCTAATGAGTTATATGCTGCAACTGCCTGTGGAACAACAAGAGCTTCAAAGAATAAGGTTTTTGCAATTTTAGGCAGAGCTCCTGCTGCTCCAAAATAAGGAATAATATTTGCAAAAAAAGAAGGTACTTTGAATATAGCATAATCTAAATAACCAAAAATATTTCCTGAATATAACTCTCTTCTCAAACGTTTCCATGTATATTTTACTTTTTTCTTTTTAGCTTCAAAATAACCACCAATTGCAAATCCTGTTGAAGTTATTAAAGTAGTAGCAGGAAGAATTGGACCAAATGCAAGAACCTGAGCAATGGCAAGTGGAGTATATTTCATAATATCCCAGACAACACCTAAGATGCCTGTTTTTTCATCAAGTCCTAATTTATCATCTACTGATTCTGTTTTTGGTTGAGCTGTTTCAACAACATTATCAATATTAGATGGAGCTTCAGCTATTTTAGATTCTCCTTTCTCGTTTTTTAGTTTTTCATCTAGATCCATTTTAATTTATCCTCTAAAAACCATAAAATTCCTTGAAATTGTCACAAATAGGAATTCCTTGTTCGTTTCCCTGCATTTTGGGATCTAAAACAGGCCCACAAACACCCCATTTTAGATTAGGAAATTGATTAAATATCTTTTTTAGATTTTCAAAAGTTTCAACTCTATGTTTATAATCTGCTGTTTTTCCTTTTCCAATAAGAATTCTAGTGTCTTCAGTCATTAGTCTAAGGCTTTTATCTAGTTGGTCATTTTTTCTAAGAGAATCAAACTTTTCTTCAGGCATAACCACATAGGCAAATTTGAAATATTTAACACCAAGTTCAGCTCCTTTGCTAACAAGTTCTTTTAGATCTTGGTAATTATCATCAATTCCTGGGAAAAAAGGTATACTGATAAGTGTAGTATATTCTAATCCTACATCTACTAATCTTTTGACATTACTAAGTCTATCTTCAACACTAGCAGATCCTGGTTCTACAAGTTTTGTTCTTTCTTCATTTAAACTTGGTAATGAGATCTGAGGAACCACACTTTCAGGATTATTTTTTGCATGTTTTGCCAGCAAACTAATGATTTCATCAGATATTCTTCCTTTTGTTATCATCATAATTGGAAAACCTTCTTCTAGAAGTGTTTCAAGAACATCATAGGAAATATCAGTATCTTGGAGAAAGAAATCACCGTTTGAACCAACATAAACTCTTTTCTGCTCCAGTTCAGATAATTTTCCAGATAGTTCATCGACATCTATCAAATTGGATTCTTCTGTAATGCCTTCTAAATCTGTTTTGGATAAGGTACAATAAACACAGCCAGCATTACACAATATTTTTTCTGGAACCAGGTTTAATTCATACCCTTCCATGCATATTTCATACCTGTTTTTAATTATCTGTATTCTTTCTGACATTTTAACCACTCCGTAGTAATTATATGTATATAAATATATTAAACCTTTTATCAAAATATTAGTCAAAAAGAGAAAATATTATAAATAAATTAGACTTATGACCAATTATGAGTGTTAAGTTAGACTTAAAAGATAAGAAAATAATATATGAATTAGATGTTGATAGTAGGCAATCTGCTTCGCAACTAGCTAAGAAAGTTGGAGTATCAAAGCAAGGATGCACTTTTAAGATTAATAATCTTGTTAAGAAAGGAATCATCAATAGCTTTGTTACTGTCTTGAACACTCCTTTAATGGGTCATCTATCTTTCAGAATGTATTTCAAGCTAATTGATATTTCTCCCTCAAAAGAAACAGAATTCAGAAACTGGCTAATAAATCATAATTTAATTCCTTGGGTTGTTGGTTGTGAAGGATTATGGGATTACATAATTGTTGTTTTTCCAAAGGATTTTACAGAGTTTGAATCTTTTTCAACCGAATTAAACAATAATTGGGGAAATTTTGTTGAAAAAAAGGATATAGCATTAGTCACTGAAGCTCATCACTTTAGATCTGGTTATTTATTAGAGAAAAAAGTAGACATTCCTCCTTTAACATATGCAGGACAACCAAAAGAAGTCTATAAATTAGATGAAATTGAAAATAAGATATTAGCAATGCTTTGCGAAAACTCAAGAGCTGAATTAGTACAAATTGGAAAACAACTAAATCTTCCTTCTAAAACAGTTGCTTACAGAATAAAAAAATTAAGAGAAATAAATTTAATTGAAGGTTACACATTAACAGTTGATTACTCAAAATTAGGCTTTGAAAGATATAAAGTTTTCATAAGATCAAAAAGCATGGATCAAGAAAGAGAAAAATCATTCATAGAATGGGCAAGAATGCATCCTTATTGTTTGTATTATTCTAAATCAATTGCGTCATCTGATGTTGAATTAGAATTAATAGTCAAAAACAGTATTCATTTAAGAGAGATTGTTGCAGAAATTAGAAAGAACTTCAATGATGTAATAAGAGCTTATGAAGTAATGAAAATTTATCAAGAATTTAAATTGAATTTTATACCTTGGGTTAACCCTTAAAATCTCTTCTTGCCTGCTCTAAAGATTCATTCCACCCAATGTCAAACCATTTTTCTTTGTATACAAAGCCATATAACTCTTCAAATTTAAGCATCCATACTAAGAAATAACCTATCTTATCTGCGTTGTTTCCTTCATCAATGTATTTTTTTATCAAGCTAATCTGGGATTTTGTGAAAAAATAAATACCTAATGAGGCATTTGTTGTTTTTGGTTGTTCTGCTTTCTCCTCAAACATTATTATTTTGCTGTTTTTATCTGTTATTGCTGTTCCTAAGTGTTTTGCTGATTCTATTGAGCCGACATCATACAACGCATTCACGAATTTATTTTTTTGCTTGAAAAATTCATATGCTGGGATTAATGAAAAATTAAACAAGTTATCTCCTGCAATTATTAATAAATCATCATTAATATCCTCTTCATCAATAACATACTGTATATCCCCCATTTGGCCTAATCTGTCATCATTTGATGAAGTGTGGTCATTCAGGATTTTAATTGGAAGTTTATGTTCTAATTTATCCAGCCATTCCTCAAATTTAGAGAAAAATAATTCATTTGTTATAACAAATATCTCATCAACATCTTCTATCTCTTCTATTTTATTCACTATATGTGTTACTATTGGTTTGCCTTGTACATCAAGAAGCGCTTTTGGCTTATCCTTAGTTAATGGATAAAGTCTTGTTGCATACCCAGCTGCAGGAATTATAACCTTCATTCTATCAAGATAGAAGTTTTATCATTATTAAATGTTGTGTTGGTAGGATTTTATCTTACTTAATCATATTGTGGGTTGCCTCAAATTTTGAACTTCACATAATTTCGATGTTAAGTGAAATAATTTTTAGTGGCTAGATTATTAGAACCAATTACCTTTCTTAAACTGATTAATCATATTTTCAAGTTCTTGGTATTTGTATGCAGCAAGTATAATAGTTAAAGCAATCCATAATAATCCTAATAGAAAGTTCGACATTCCAATATCAGCAAATGCTTTTCCAAATGCAAGTATTAGTAATGTTGGAATGCATGGTAGCCAAATGAATAGGAATAGACTTGGTATGAACCCAGTATTTTCCATTTTACGCATATGACAAGGATAACATAATTGAAACCAAGGGGGTTTATATGTTCCACATTCTGAACATTTAGTATACTTAGCCATACAATCTAATAATCATATTGAAAATATAAATGTTTCTGAACGCCACAAAAAATTA
>JABMPP010000009.1 GCA_013202955.1 Candidatus Woesearchaeota archaeon
CCTCTATTTTTTCTTCTTCTGGTTCCTCTTCTTTTACTTCCTTAGCTTCTTCTTTTACTTCTTCGACTTTCTCCTCTTTTACTTCCTCTTCAACCTTCTCTTCTTTTGGTTCTTCTTTAGGCTCTTCCTTAACTTCTTCTTTCTTCTCCTCTTTTGAAGTTTCTTTTTTCTTTTCCTTTTTTGGCTTTTTTTCCTTCTTCTTTTCTTTGGGTTTTTCTTCTGGTTCTTCTTCTTTCTTTGCAAAACTATCTCTTATCTTCCTCAGAATACTTTTTCCTTCTTCAGATTTCTCAATCTCCTTTACATCTTCTTCAGTAACTTTTTCTACTATTTCAGATTCTTCATCTACCTCATCAGAAAACTTTGAGATTGCTCCTTTTAATTTATCTTTAAGAAATTTAAACATTTTAGCCTTGTTCAGATATTAATTCATTCATCTGTTTTTCTATTTCAGTTAATTGTAATATTATTTGCTGGAATTGATCAGACATTTGTTTTTTTATCTTTTCCAATTCATCTAGCTGTTTATTCAGAAGGTCTCTTGTTTCATCTGCTGATTTCTCAACAACAACACCATTTCCAACATTGATTAAAAATTTTTTAGTATCAAGAATATTACATTTCATAAATATTCCACTGCTTATTGGAATAAGAGTTTCTTCACCTGTTTTTGTCTTTTTTATGTTGTCAATCCCTTCATCAATTGTTTTTATTTCTAAAATTTGGCCATCGACTGTTTGTAGTTGATTTTCCAACTGCTTTAGTTGCTGGCTCAATGCCTGGTGCTCAAGATATTTTGACTCCAGTGCTTTTTGGTCTTGTTTTTTTTCTGTCATTTATCCACCCAGTAATCATCTTTAAATAAAACACTCACTGAACTTTCTTCATGAATGTTTTTAATTGTTTCTGCCAATAATGCAGCAACAGATAACTGTTTTATTTTATTTGTTTGTTTTTCTTTTGGTAGAGGTATTGTATTAGTTACAATTATCTCTTTTACTTTAGACTCTTTAATTCTTGAAATAGCTGGACCTGAAAAAAGAGGATGAGTAGCACATATATAAGCTTCTTTTGCTCCCCTCTCAAACACGGCTGAAACTGCCTGTATCATTGTTCCTGCAGTATCAATCATATCATCAACAAACACTGCTGTTTTCCCTTTTATATTACCTATGACATGAACCTCAGCAACAGCATTGTGCTCTTCTCTTCTTTTATCAAGTATAACCAATGGTTTTTTTAATATCTTTGCAAGTCTTCTTGCTCTTCTAACACCACCTGCATCAGGACTTACAATAACCATGTTCTTTAATCTTTTTTTCTCAAGATAATTTGCAATTATTGGTAATGATGTTAAATGATCAAGAGGAATATCAAAAAATCCCTGTATCTGATCACTATGAAGATCAATTGTAACTATTCTGTCAGCTCCTGTAGCTGTCAAAAGATTAGCAACAAGTTTAGCTGTTATTGGCTCTCTTGCATGTGCCTTTCTATCCTGTCTGCCATATCCAAAATAAGGAGTAACAACTGTTATTCTTCTTGCAGATGCTCTTCTCAATGCATCAACAATAATAGATAATTCCATCAGATTATTATTTACAGGACTGCATGTTGATTGTAAAACAAAAATATCAACACCCCTTACAGTCTCATTTATTCTTGCAAATATCTCACCATCTAAGAATTTCTTTAATGTAATTTTTCCTAATGGAAGTTTTAGGTAATCAGCTATCTCTTTAGCCAATGGTTTGTTAGAACTTCCTGAAAATATTTTTATTCTGTTGTGAATATCAAACACCCCCCATATTCATATCAGAAACCACATACTATTTATATAGATTTCGAAAGCTTATTGTTTCTCTTTCAATATAATTCCTATTTCACCAAAATGCTGTTCTTGCATAAGATCTATTTTTCTCTGGTTTGTTAGGTGAAGCAGTGGAACAAATGTTGCAACTTTATCCTCTTTACTGTCAGAAGGCGTTAGATGACTAAATGTTAAACTTGATCCTTTTTTGGCAAAGTAATCTTTTATTGTTGAGTATAATCCTTTTATAACAACAGTTATATCAACATGATCTGTTGGAACTTCAATAGCCAACTCTGGAATTGCTCTTGTTGCTCTTCTTCTTTTAACTTCCAATGCTTTATTCAGAGCTGCAACAAGATCATAAACACTTACTTTTCTTTTTCTTGGCTGTGGTGTTCTTGGAACAAGCTTATAATCCTTCTCTTTGTCCAGATTTATTGCTCCTCCCTGTGCATCTAATTCAGCTTCCAACTCTTCGTAAAAATCACCTTCAATATCTTCTGTTGATGAAAATAATCTATCTAATTCAGTAAGATCTTCATCCATTAATTTATTTGATTTTATTTTTAAAAGCAATGCAGCTGCCAATAATATTTTTCCACTTATTCTAAAATCCATTTCTTTAAATTTTTTTAACATGTCAAGAAAACGCTGGGAAAGCAGAGAGATATCTACATCCCATGGATCCATCTCTTCACTCCTGACTGCCTCATAGATCATATTCTGCCAGGTTAATTCATCCTTGTCGAATAATATCTCAAAAAGTTTTTCCTGCATAACAATCATTCTCTTTTTTATTATGATATTTCAGGACAGTAGGGATATATAAATTTATTGTTAATAATTCATAATATTTATATACGACTCATTTCTTCTAATCAACACATTGGGCCCATGGTCTAGTGGCTACGCAAAAATGACATGACCATTTTTGGTCGTGGCTTTGCGCCACATATGACATCGCCTTTACATGCACAGCTTCGTTGGGCGTCCAGCAAAGTGGAGCTTTGCTAAAAATGGCGAGGATCGCCGGTTCAAGTCCGGCTGGGCCCATATCTTTTTAGTTCCATAGGATTGTGAACTGTTTGTACACTTAGTGGGACTTCGACGAAGTCGAATGTCGCACCTCGGTTCCAATTGTTGGAAAACTTGGTTTTCCAAACTTGAAAACCTTTGGTTTTCAATTGACGAAACAATTGCGGTGGTAGTATAGTGGTTAGTATTCGACGTTGCCAACGTTGTGACCTGGGTTCAAATCCCAGCCGCCGCATATTTTTCTAAAAAACAAAAAAGCATATTCACTATCGTTCGTAGCTTTATCTTTAAAAAACGAAAAAGTAAACTCACTAACGTTCGTAACTTTGTGTTTTTCAAAAAAAACAACAAAGTATATAAACAGTATTTGAATCCTAAAATCCTGCGGGCCCGTAGCTTAGTCTGGTTGGAGCGCTGCTCTTATATGTGCGTGTTTCAAATAACTCTGCTTGGAAAAGCAGTGGTCTGGGGTTCAAAACAATTTAGTGAAAATCCCCACGGGCCCACTCTTACATAACATATAAAATTTCACAGAATTGTGAACTTTTGAAGTGCTGTGTGCGACTTTACGTCGCACGATGATGTCAACTGACATTTCAGTTGTGCTCCGTTGGTGTAGTCCGGTCAATCATTTCGGATTTTCGATCCGAAGACCCGGGTTCGAATCCCGGACGGAGCATATTTCATTTTTCTTCAAAAGATTTATAAACTAAAAGGGAAAACCAAAACAAGATGAAAAGAAGCTCAAGAAGATGGAAGAAAAA
>JABMPP010000010.1 GCA_013202955.1 Candidatus Woesearchaeota archaeon
AGGATTGTTGTTTGACAAAACAAACATCTTGTATTTTTGTTTATGTTTTTTTATATACTCTAATAATTCTTTGTTTGATCTTGTGTATTTCAAAAAAAAAGTGTCATAATATTCTTTTGGATTTATTTTAATCAGAAAATGATCTTCAATGTTCTTTACATGTTGGTATTCATCTATTTCCCCTGCGTCCATAGCAACTCTGTTTTTTACCTCTATTTTTAAAAATTCTTCTTTATCCACATTATGCTTCTCAGCAAACCAATCTGCAAAACCTTGTAGATTAACATGATGCAATACATCACCTATATCAAAAATCAAAGCTTTAATCATTTTTCCAACCATTCAGAATATTCTTTGTTTGCTTCTGCAGGAATCTTTAGAATACATGGAATATCATAAGGATGAATTTTTTTAACTTCTTTCTTTACTTCCTCAAACTTATCTTCTGTTGTTTTTGCAAGTAATATCACTTCATTCTCATCCTTTAACTCTCCTTCCCATTTGTATAAGCTATTAGAATCAATTAGGTTTGCACACGCAATTAATTTTTTGTCAAGAAGATGTTTAGCTATTTCTTTTGCTTTTTCCTTGGTTGGATTTGTTATATAAATTATTATCATTTTTTTCCAAAACAGTGGTTGTAAAAATCACACTGACCTGTTGACCATCTGCATAATGGGCCTGGCTTCATTGGATATTCATCCTTTTCATTTGTTTCTGTTGACATATGTATCTGTTCGATTTCAAACCGTGCTAATTTTAACAATTCCTCATCAACATCAAGATAATGAGTTACGTCTTTTAAAAAATTTACCCCAACTTTATGTGGCATTTTTTTATGCTTTTCATTATATAATAAAGCATAGATGGCTAATTGTAATTTATATTCACTAGAAATTCTTGCTGTTTTAGATGTTTTGTAATCAATTAAGCTTATCTCATCATCTATCTCTTCTATTGCATCAATAAATCCCTGAACTTTATGCTCATATGAAATATATTTTTTTTCTGTTAAAGGAGTTAGATTCTTGAATGCTTCCCTAAATGATTCACCTTTCTTTATTCTGCTTTCTACTCTGTAAAGAAAATTATTCATAAAATTCAACACCATTAACATTGTCTCATCAAAATAGAATTGAAGATCATCCTTATACAATCCTAATCTCTTCAATTGCTGTTCGTTCTTTTTCCATTCAATTACCAACATATTCTGAATTCTGTTTTTTAGTTTTTCATTGTAGTTTGAGTTGTCAAGGTCTTCAATACTTATCTTGAAAAGATCCTCAAGAACAGTATGCACAAGCTTTCCTCTTATAAGATGTATGTTTGGCTTAGTCGGGAGCTTTTCTATATATGAATAATAATATTTTCTTGGACATTGCTTGTATGTGTTTATAGAACTTGGACTTTGGATTCTTGGAGCCATTCTTTTTTCAAATTCTGAATATTATAAAAAGCTTTCTGTTAATAGAAAATCTTATATAGTAGTATATATATTTATATAGATACATATTTATTTATATCCCATGAGATCAAAAAAAATACTGCTTACAATACCAGAACCCATTTTGAAAGAACTTCTAAAAGAGCGAGACAAATACGCATACTCTTCTATACAAGAAGTGATAATGAATCTATTGCGTGACAACCTCATCAAAAGAAAACTGGGAAAGAATCCTGTTGGTAGGCCCCGGAAGCTTGATGAGGTAAAAGTCTCGCAAAGAAAAAAACTATTTGACAAGAATGGAGTAATTATTAACTGAATCTTATCTTCTTCTTTAGAATTGATTTCCTATAACCTTCCATTAGATCTAATCCTGCATAACCTGCTAAAAAGCTGAGAACATTTCCATAGCTTAGGATGATTCCTGAGAAAGCGCCGATTGCCAGGATGGTTATTAAGTAAACCCAGAATCCTTTTCTGATGTTCCCTCTTAACTGAATCACTTTCAAGGATGTTATAAGCGCCCTAACTAGCGCACCTAAAATTCCATATCCTGCAGCAATTAATATTTCATTCATTTTTTCTTAAAAATTATTGTTCTCCCAAAAGATGATTTGAATATGCTCTCCAGCATATCAGTTCCAGCATAGCCTGCTAGTCCTGCTACTCTATAATCCATGTTAAATACAAAGCCTAATAATCCTCCTATAACTCCTGAAATAATCAATGTGATTAAAAAATACATTCCATTAACAACATATCCTGAATTTACTGCTTTAAATAATCCATATAAAGCTCTTACAAATCCTCCTAGAACACCAACACCAATGAATATGAACTCATTCATAATATATTATTTGATTACGGAATATTTAAGAGTTTCGGAAATCATAGATTTTTCTTTTTAACCACTAAAAAGTGTTAACTTTATAAACGTTGTTTTTTACCCATTCTTATGAAGGAATATGAGCCTAAATTGATTAAAGGAATAGAGGATTTCTTAGGCATACCCTGGATTGGAAACAAGGATCCAGCTTCATTTAAAGATAAAAAACACATTATCTGGATTCATCCGGGTTATGTGTGGGCACATGATGGAGAAGCGAACAATCAGCCAATTAGTTTTGATAATGAAGTGAGATATCAGCTTAAAAATTTTGATAAATATATAGGAAATGTTGATGAAAGATTCTTTGATTATGATTTGTGTAAATCAGCTGAAAGATTTATATCAGAGGATATTTATGGAAAAGAATTTTTTGACATTCAAAAACAAGTAGCATTCATTAAATCTTCAGCTAATCAGCCAAGAATTAGTAATCTTAAGAAAGCAGTTGTTCTTTGGGATGTTGCAAGAGAAATAAGATTAATGGAAACTCTTTCATCAAATAAAGATGCAACAATAACAGTTGGTGTGGGTGTTAATGAAAAGGGTTTCAAATATAATTCTGATAGACCAACTGAACAAGAAATGGTTGATAATATGATAAAAAGCATGAATGAACCTTTTGAATATAAAATATTGGAAACTGTTGCAATAAAATTTTCACAGGCTATTATTAATAATGCAAATAAACAAAATATTCAATTTTTTTTATCTTATAGTCCTGATAATAATCTAATCAGTCCAAGATCTGGTTTTATAAAAAGAAAAAAAGCAGATTATGAAGGAATTTCAGAACAGCAATGGGAAACATTTAAGCAATTAGTTGAGCATAACTCTCAATCTTATCTAATTGGTTCATATGTCAATGAATGTATGAGAGATTCAGTTGCTGAATTATTACCAATTATGCAAGAATTAAAAGTTATGTATGAATTGAGCAATATAGCAAGAAAATCTCATAGTCATCCAAGAGAAGCTCCTTCTCATGCTTTTGTGAAAGATTGGTTTTATTTTGATCCTGTTGTTCTTGAAGTGATGGATTCATTGAGAGATGCTAAAACAACAGATCAAAGAATAGATGTTCTGTTATCTAATCCAAGATTCAATGAATACATTAAATCTCCAGATCTTAAAAGGCATTTTTCATCAAATGAGATGGATTGCCCTATTGTTGGAGATAATATTGAAAAGTTGTATATTCTCGACAAACAACAAGCAATGCAGGAATTAGGGTTTAATATTTAGTCATGATTCATTTTCGGAACATTTATATGTTTTAGACATACTTGCCTTTAACTTTCTTGATAAACTCTCTTTGAAGCTTGCAATTACGTAGTATATTCAAAGCTTCTAAAAAATATTTGATATTTTCCACTTATGCCCCCAAAGAAAAAGAAAATAGAAGAAATATTTAATTCTTTCCCTTAAATCAAAAATTTTATAAGGAAATCTATATATCCACTTGATAAAGGGGTGAATTCTGGGGGTTAAGGATGAGAAATAATCTTGAATTAATAGAGAATTCGGTTGAGCTGTTTGAGGAAGCAATTAGAACAGCACCTTTGAATAAATTCTATGCAGAAATAACAATGACTGCTAATGGGATTGTTGCTCCTGCAAAAAAGCAGGATGACACAAACCAAACACATATTCAACAGTCAATAGATAAAAAAATAGTGCCTTTTTCCAGCAAAACATACCATTATAATGGGGGCAATGGAGAATTTGAGGGAGATCCTGCAAAACCAGATATGTTCCCACATCTTTCTGTTGATTTCAACTATGTTCATTCTAATAAGCTGATAAACTCTGTTTATCAGGCTCTTGCTGCTGGTTATAATGAGTTGTATGAATACAACTTTAAAATAGCAAGGCCAGCAAATAATGGTTTTCGTATATTTAATGAATCAACATTAGATGAAATGATAGAAAAAGGCTATAGGATTTCAGGCGCAAAGATACATCTTAACCGGGGTGATAATTCCCGAGCCACACTTACTCTTGGAATGAATGGCCTGGAAAAAGGATTATTGATTGATCTAAACACGCTTAAGGGTAAAGATGAGAATCAGGTTGTTTCTTGGTTTGAGCATCTGAAAGCAGAGTATGGGAAATAGTTTTATAAGTAAATATAATTTCTTGATTAAAATGGATTTAGCTAATAAGATAGAAAAGCATATAAGCGGCATAAGCCGGGATCCAAATAATCTGGATGGCTACAGAACCCTTTACAACACTCTACATGAATCAAGATCATCATGGGGGGATAAACAGACCTCACACACCCTTCTTAAGAGTTATAATCCATTATCAATACTTATTTCAAAACGAGGCAATATTGGGGATAGATTTGCTTTGAGATACACATATACACTGGGTGGCAGTAGAGAGTATGAGGTAATGGACACTGAAACCAATTGTTCGCATCAGATAGGATTATGGCTTTACAAGCTTGTTGATTATACAAAATTTCTTGTTGATGATGAAGGAAAGCATATAAAAAAAGTGGCTGAAGAGGATCTTTTATTCCTGGAATCTAATCCTGGGGAGATGGTTGATAAATATTAACAGGGCTAAGATTTATAAGCGTTTTTTTATTCCTTTTCTAAGAATGATATTTTTTAAAAAAAAAACAGAAGAAAGATCAACTAATAAAATTGATGGTCCTATTCTAATAAGAGATTCTAATGGTCAGGAAGGAGGAGTTTATATATGCCCTCATACTAATTGCATTGAATATTCTATGGGCAATAAAGAACCAGACCCTGTTAAATGCAAACATATATTCTCAACACACATCCAGAATGAAAACACGGTTGTGGATGATCATATTCTAAATAAAGGACTGGAATATGATATGTGTGATTTATATTCTGATTAATCACTTCTTTTCCTTTCCCATATAAATTAATTCTACTCCTAATTCTTCTGCAAACTTTGTTATTTTTTCATCTCTATAAAATTCCTTATAATATATTTTCTTTATTCCAGAATTAATGCATAGCTTAAAGCAGTAGAAGCATGGGGAAGCTGTTATATATATTTCAGAGTTGTCAATGCTTACTCCATTTTTTGCAGCCTGAGCAATTGCATTTGCCTCTGCATGCACAGTTCTCACGCAATGAGTGTTTTCCATTAGATGGCCTGCTTCATCGCAGTGTGAAGAGCCTCTCATGCTGCCATTATAACCAGTAGACAATATATTTTTGTCGCGAACAATAACAGCACCTACATATTTCCTGTCACATGTTGATCGTGTTGCAACTTGTTCAGCAATATCCATGAAATATGCATGCCAGTCTTTTCTAGTCATATTAACCCCTTATTCACTTAGTTTTTTTATTAAGTTTAAAATTTTTTCCCTTAATTCATCCAAACTCCCATTATTTGGGATGTTATAATCAGCCATTTCTTTTATTTTATGCAATTGTTGTTTTCCAGGGTCATCAGAGCTCTCTTTTTCATCAATTTTTTTGAAATCGTCCAATGTTTTTATGTTCTCGATTCTTTTTCTGTCCATTGCTCTTTTGAATCTTAATTCAATAGAGGCTTCAATTGAAACTAAGATAAAATCCTTGTTTTTTCTTAACTCCTCAACCTCAAATTCGTTTCTTATGCTGCTTATAACTGCTTTATCCAGATCTTTTATCTTTTCATTTGTTCTTTTGGCTAGAATATTGTTCCCAAGATTTTTCCTTAAATCATTCCCAACATAAATCAATGTTTCCCTGTTTTCCTCAAGACCGAGTTCTTTTATCTCATCCCTTATTATATCTGAAAGAGAAAAGTGCTTGAAACCAATCTCTACAAGAATATCAGCAGCAGTGTCTTTGCCAGAACAGTTAAATCCTGTAAATCCTATCTTAATACTCAATCCCCCTCCTTGCCTTTACTCCTTTGTCCCAGGGATGCTTTATCTTTCTTATATCTGAGAAATAATCAGCTACTTTTACCAGCTCTCTAGGTGCTCCCTGACCTGTTAAAACTAATTCAATATTATCATGATCTTTAACCATCTTCATAATCTCATCAATCTTTATTAATCCCTTGTCAAGTGCGCAGTTTACCTCATCCAGAATAAGCATGTTGTAGTTCTCTGATCTTATCACATTCCATGCATATTCCATAGCTCTTCTACATGCCTCCTTCTCTGCATCATCTGGCATGAATCTGAAACTGGCTGAACTATTGTTTTCCTTTTTTATCCCGTTTTCGAATTCAAAGATTCTGCTCTGTTTATCTGTCAACGCCTCAACTCCAAACTGGATTATCTTCATTTCAGGAAGATGATTTTTAACAGTGAATAACTCACCAGTGTCTGCACTTTTCATGAATTGTATCATGCACACATTCAACCCAGCACCCAATGCTCTCATAGCTAATCCCAAAGTGGCTGTTGTCTTGCCTTTTCCCTGACCTGTATAAACATGAACCAATCCTAAACTACTCTTTCTATCATCACCTTTTACAGTTATTAGTTTTTTAATTCTTGTAAGCATTTTAGTCAACCAGCGTCATTATCTCTTTTTTCTTGCTTCCTTCTCTATAAACTGTGATTCCTTTGCAATCTAGCTCATAAGCCATCAGAAATACCTTTTTTATATCTTCAACAGTTGCGTTTGCAGGAAAATTTATTGTTTTTGAAACAGAATTGTTAATATGTTTCTGGAAAGCAGCCTGTACTTTTAGATGCCATTTTGGCTTTATATCATGAGCAAGCACGTGTACTCTTCTTACTTTCTGAGGTATATCCTCTATTTTTGAGATGCTTGCCTTGTTTCTAAGATCTTCTAAGAAAAGCTCAGAATAAAAATTATTCTCTCTTGCTGTTTTTTCAAAGAACTTATTTACAAACAAGAAATCTTTTCCCATTAATCTCATTGAGTAACAAAGCGCAAAATTCGGCTCAATACTTGGAGATACATTTGCAATAATGCTTGTTGTGCCTGTTGGAGATATTGATGTTCTGGTTGCATTTCTTATCTTAATGTTCTTTTTATAATAAACACTTTTATCAAAATAAGGAAAAACACCTCTTTCCTTTGCAAGCTTTATTGAAGCATCTCTTGCCTCTTTTTCAATAAACTCCATTATTTTTTCTGCTATCTCAACACTTTCATCAGAATCATATGGAATCTTTAGGTTATATAACATATCAGCAAATCCCATAACTCCCAATCCAATTTTTCTGTTGCCTTTTGATATCTCATCTATAAGCTCAACAGGGTAATTGTTCATATCAATTACATTGTCAAGGAAATGAACAGATTTCCACACAATATCTTTTAATTTTTTATAATCAATATTATTATTTTTTATCATGTTTACAAGATTTATTGCTCCTTGTGGGCATGATTCATATGGTAGAAGAGGAATGCTTCCACATGGATCTGTTGTTAAAAATTTCCCTAATGTAGGGGTTGGGTTGTCTCTATTCATCCTGTCAAGGAAAACAACACCCGGGTCACCGTTTTCCCACGCGTGAATTGCTAATAAATCAAGCATTTCTCTTGCTTTTATTTCTCTGACTTCTTGGCCTTTTCTTGGATTCACTAATGGGTATTTTCCGTTTCTTTTGTAGATGCTGATAAATTTATCTGTTATCCCAACTGAAAAATTAAAGTTTTGGTATTGGTTCTCATCATCCTTTGCAGTTATGAATTTTAATATGTCAGGATGGTCATATCTTAGCACAGCTATGTTTGCTCCTCTTTTCCTTCCACCCTCTTTTATTGTTTGAGTTGTTCTGTCAAACATTTTTATGAATGATATAGGCCCTGAACTCAATCCGCATGTCTTTACAACTGCGTCATTTTCAGGCCTTAATGATGAAAATGAAAATCCTGCACCTGCTCCTGCCTTATTTATTAGGGCTGAATGCTTTACACTCTCAAAGATTCCCTCTATTGTGTCTGGGACTGGAAGCACAAATGAAGACACAAGCTGCTGCATCTTTGTTCCTGCATTCATCAGGCAAGGGGTGTTTGGAAGAAAATCAAGATTCTCAAGCATCTCAAAGAATTCTTCTTCTGTTTTCTTTACATCTCCTTTGTATCTGCTGTCTGCTTTTGCTATATCTTTTGCAACTCTTCTGAACATCTCATCAGGAGTTTCAAGAATGTTTCCCAGCTCATCTCTTCTTAGGAATTTTTCCTTTAGAATCATCATGGCATTTGCTGAAAGATTTGATTTGGTTCTCTTTCCAACAATGCCCTCCATATAATCTCTTAGAAGTTTTCTTTTTTCTCTATAAATAATATAAACTTTTGCTGTTTTCGCATGGCTTTCTTTTATTAAAGTGTTCTCAACTATATCCTGCACATACTCAATGCTTGGAATCACTTTTGTGAATTTCTTGTTTAATTCTTTCACAACCATATCTGAGAGCTTTTCAGCAGTTTTCCTGTCTTTTCCGCCAACTGCTTGAGCAGCGCTGAAAATAGCATTTGTTATTTTTGCTTTCTTAAATCCGACAAGCCTGCCATCTCTCTTCATGACTTTTGTTATACGCCCCATTCTAAAACCTAGATAGTTTCAATGCTTTTAAATCTAATCTAAAAATTAACTGCACAAGCCCCATCCACATGATGGACATGTTACGCAGCCTTCTTTTACATCCAGTTTTGTTGCGCATTCAGGACATGTTGTTGGTTTTGTTTTTGACTGCATTGAGCTCCCCTCTGAGGTAACCTTTATTTTGATTTCTTTTGATTTTCTTTGCTCTCCTGCCACTAGAACTTGATCTTTTATTGATGAATCCCTAAAAACAGTTACACTTTTGCATCCTAATTTATGGGCAAGAATATAACTTTTTCTCATATCATCAACAGTTGCGTCCACAGGAAAATTATTTGTCTTTGATATTGATGAATCAACCCATTTTTGGAATGCTGCCAATGCTCTGATGTGATCCAATGGTTCAATATCCATTGCTGTTACAAACACATCTTTTACATCTCTTGGAATATAATTTATGTTTTCCAGTCTTCCGCCATGTGCAACAACATCTTCTGCTAATTTATCACTAAACAATCCCCTTTTTCTCATTACCTTTTCAAACACATGATTTGTGTAATAAAAACTGCCAACTTTTACATTTTTTTCAAATGCTAATGAGTAAACTGGTTCCATTCCTGAACTGCATCCTGTTATCATTGATATGCTTCCTGTTGGTGCAATAACTGTTGTGAAAGAATTTCTTATTCCATATTTTTTAATATCATTTGACACTGTTTCCCAATCCATATGCCATGATTTTTTGTCATAAAATCCTGCAATAGGAAGCTTTCCTTCTGGGAAAAAGCTCTTGTTATAATATGGCAGGCTGCCTCTTTCTTTTGCAAGGATAACTGATTCGACTTTTGAATTATAATTAATAAACTCCATTAATTTTTCCATAAACTTAAATCCTTTTTCGCTGTTATATTTTATTTTTAATTCATATAATAAATCTCCAACACCCATAACTCCCAATCCTATCTTTCTTGTTGCCAATGCCATATTCTCTATCTGTTGTAATGGGAACTTGTTTACCTCAATAACATTGTCAAGAAATCTTGTTGCCATCCTTATTGTTTTTGCTAACTCATCCCAATCATAATATGTTCCGTTTTCATCCTCTTTTGCGAATTTCCACACATTTATGCTTCCTAGGTTGCATGATTCAAATGGATATAATAATACTTCTCCACATGGGTTTGTTGTTTCTATTGGGCCTAGGTGCTTGAAAAATGGGTTATATTCATTTATCTTGTCAGAGAAAATAATTCCTGGCTCTGCGCTCTCCCATGCCTGATACACAATTTTATCAAACAATGCTCTTGGATTTATTGTTTTTATGATTTTTTTATCTCTTGGATTTCTTAATGGGTATGGTTTGTTATTTTCATAATAATCCCAAAAATCAGGTTGGATTAATACAGAGATATTGAAGTTTGTTAATCCTTTATTTCCTTCCTTTGCTGTCACGAATTTTTCTATATCTGGGTGGTCGCTGTTTAGGATTCCCATGTTGGCTCCTCTTCTTATTCCGCCTTGTTTAATCACTTCAGTCATTGTGTCGAAGAGTCTCATAAAACTTATTGGACCAGATGCAACTCCTCCTGTTGAGCTTACAAAGTCTCCTTCTTTTCTTAGTTTTGAAAAGTTGTAGCCCATTCCTCCACCTGCTTTGAAAACAATTGCTGTCTGCTTTAATGTCTCCATTATTTCATCAATTGAATCCTTTACATCCATCACAAAGCATGCAGAGCCCATTCCCAATGGGTTGCCAAAATTGGCAATTGCTGGGGTGTTGGCCATAAATCTCTTTGTTGTTAACATATTAAAGAAGTCTGTAATCTGCTCTTCATATTGATTGAAATAACCATTTTTTAATCTTGCTAATAAATCAGACCAGCTTATTCTTATCTGCTTGTTTTTATTGAATCTTGTGTATAATCTTTTTAATGCCTCTAAATGGTATTTGTTCAGTTTATATTTTCCAATTGAGTATTTGTTTTCGTTTTTTACGTAGTCAAAGGTTACATCCTCAAACACTCTTGAGTCTGAATCAATATTTAGCAATTCCTGATCATAAAACAATGATGGGATAACAACATGAACTGTAACTCTTGTGAAAAGCTCTTTTGGTGTTTCTGTTAAATGGCCATCTTCTGATTTTCTTAGATATCTTGATTTTAAAACTTTTAATGCATTCACATCAAAGTTCTTGTCAATATCATCTATCTCATCTTTTTCTAAAACATGTTGTTTCTGCTCTCTTAATTCTGTTCTCTTTCCTCTATAAATGATATATGCTTTTGCTGTTTTTGCATGTCCTTCTTCTATTAATAGTTTTTCAACTAGGTCTTGAATCTGTTCAACTGCTGGAACATCTTTTTTGAAATTCTTTTGAAGTTTTTCTATAACTTTGTTTGATAGTTTTTGAGCTGTTTTCATATCTTTTCCACCAACTGCCTGTGCAGCATTGAAAATAGCTCTTGTTATTTTTTCCTGATCAAAGTAAACTATCTTTCCGTCTCTCTTTTTTATTTTTGAAATTATATTTTCTGCCATTTTTTATGTTTCTCCTATGATAAATTGCTAGAAACAAAACCCACAATAAAAAACTTCTTGAATTGTATTAAAATACTTTTTGGTTTTATAGAATATATTTTCCAGTGTTATTGTTGGAATTATTTCGAAAATGCTCGGAAATTTTTCTGAAATTTCCGGCACACCAGAAATCTTTGATTTCTTAGTGCTTTCCGATTTATTTATGATAATACATATAAATATCCTAATCTTATTCTTTCTCGGATAATATGTGAAAATAAAAAGATATTTATATAAGTTTATATAAATGATTATATAATAATATATAAAATGAAACAAAAAGTCATACACTATCCAAACCTGAAGACAGTGCTCACAGTAGAAGATGTTCTGAGGAAATCAAACAATCTTCTGACTAGAGAGGGATTGAAGAAAAAAATGCCAAAGAAAATAATGCATCAGACATTGAATGTTGTTTTAAGATATCTTGAGGAAAGCGGCAAGATAATTGATGGAAGAAAAGGCATTCTATGGATATATAATCCAAGCACCAAACTTCAGAAAGCGATTGTGGATGGTGTCGAAGTTTGAAAGATATTAAAGTTGTAATGACTGGCGATGCTTTAGAGGCCTATAAAAAACTGAATGAGATTGTTGGTAAAGAAATATCTAAAGGCATAACTAAAAGTGATAATCAGATTATCTTAAATTCTATTAAACAAAAGATTGAATATTTGAAAAGAAAGCCACAGTTTGGTGTTCATATCTCAAGAAATAAAATTCCAAAAGAATATGTTTTGAGGTATGATGTGAACAATTTATGGAAAATAGACTTATCCAAATACTGGAGGATGATTTATACAATAAAAGGAGATGAGGTAAGGATCATATCATTGATTCTGGACATATTTAATCATAATAAATATAATAAAAAGTTCAAATATAGAAAGAATTAAATAATTGTTTGTTATTCGATGTTGTTATGAAAGGACATGAACACTGCAGCAAAGGAGTTATGGGATTGATGGGTGTTGTTTTTCTTGTGTTAGGTATTGTTTTATGGATGGGATACTTGACATTAGCTCAAACAATCGCTATACTGCTTGTTGTGTTTGGAATCACAAAATTAGCACATCTTGCTAAGTAAATTCGAAGGATTTTTATACTACTTTATTCAGAGATAGTTTGACATATAGGAGGTAATATAAATGGCATTACTAGATTGGTTTAATAAGAGAATAAAGGAGATGAGATGGTATGACATTTCACTTTTGAAATTGTCAGTGTTTTTCTTTACACTGTTTTTAATGACTGTATGGCCAGCATTCAACAGCTTGGCTATGAGCTTTGAATGGTATTGGTATTTAGCATTAGGAGTACTTGTTGCTGTTCCTTTATGTAAGAAAATGTTTTTTTAAATTTTTATTGCATCAATTCATTTATTTCATCTGAAGATAAAGGTTTGTTATAAATTCTTACATCATCTAAGTATCCCTTGTAATAAACAAAGTCTGGTGAGATCATAAAAGAGCTTCTTCCATGCCCAAGAGTTAGCTGCTCTTTTACTGGAATAGAATTTAGGAATGATTTGGCATTTGCATCCCCAAAATTGTAGTCCCTATTTGTGATTTCCACACCATTTAAGTATCCTGTGTTTCCATCATCTCCTACAACAACAGCAAAATGGTGCCATTTATCTTCTTCTACATTATTAGTTGAATCATAGCACAGGAATGGCTCTCTGTTGTTTTTTATCCATGTTGAGTAAATCTTTTTATCGTTTGGATTTGGGCTGGATGTTGCACCATCGCCAGCACTATGGCCTATTTCTATAAGATACATGTTATCTGCTCCTGATTCCATCCCAATATAAAAGATGGGCATTAATGTTTGCTTGTCTAGCAAGGACTCATAATTAAACCAGAATGCTATTGTTCCCTGGCTAAGGCTTCCTATTTCATCCACTGTTTCTTGGGAGAAGTCAACATAATCATCAACACCATCAAAATAAAGAGCTTTTCCTAGTTTTCCTTGGCTGAAGATTGCACCCCCTATTATGTTTCCATGATTGCTCTTGGCTGAATCCATCCCATCATCATCAAACTTCCAGTGAGCTATTAGGTTAGGATCTTCTGTCTCTTCAACTACCTGCTCTTCCAATACCTCTGGCTCTTCAGGAATAACCGGCTCTTCTGATATGATTGGCTCTTCTATTGGTGTTTGTTCCATTTCTTCTATTTCAGTCTCGCTTAATATGTCCTCCACTTTTGGAAGAGATTCCTCTTCCATCTCTGTTTCAGCACAACCGCTAATAAGAATCAGAACAGCAAATATTGATAATAAGTATCCTCTTTTTCTCATATTGTATTATATTTCATAAACTCATATAAAAAGGTGATTGTTTTCCCGGAAAACTTCCGGAAAAAAGTGGGCAATGTATATAAAAAATATAATCTTTATGCTATGTCATGAAATCAAAAGATATATATAGTCTTTTATACTACATTTTTATAGTACTGGTGGTATAATGGTTTTCTTCAATGAGATAAAACCAACGTATCACTATTTAGAAGAACATGAAAAACATGTTCCTTGGGACAAGGTTGTAGAGATCATCTTTAAAACAAAAAATCCAAGGAAAAAAGAGGATAAGTTTATTATTGAAAAACAGGGTTATTATATCTTGTTTGAAGTAAAGAATAATATTTTATATGTGATTAATGCAAAAACAAAATGAAAAAATGTCCTAAATGTGACTCAGTTTTGAGAAAAGTAGAAGTTAGTGTTGAGGGAGCCAAAAGCAAAGTGCTGAGCTATCAATGCCGTAAATGCGACTATTTTGAGTTTGGATCGAAATCCTCTAAAAAAGTAGTAGAAGAACTAAGAGAGACTCCTTTAAAGATAAAACAAAATATTGTTAAATTATCACAAGACAGATTAGGCATGTATTTCAACAGCCATGTGGTGAGGAGTTTAGGGTTAAAGAAAGGAAACCATATCTATGTTTCTGTTCCTGATAAAAAACACATGATCCTGGAATTGGGTGATTGATAAGGTTAATGATGGCTCTTTTGTAAAGTTCTAAATAAATCTTTTTTCGTATATCTTTCGAATTCCCTTAAAATTGCTTAGCAATTTTGGGGTGCCAAAAATCGAAAGATTTTCGAGCATTTTACAGTAAATCATATAAAGAATTCTATGTATTATCTATTAAAACAAAAGATATATAAGTAAGGAAATTCTTACTTACTCTATGAAAGCAAAAATGGTAAAAGTAACAGATAAGGGACAGATATCACTTCCTATAAGTTTCAGAAAAACAACCGGGATAGAAAAAGGAGATGACCTGCTTATGCTACAAAGTGAAAACACAATAATCATAGAAAAACTTAAAGAATCAAGGTTCAGGGATTTGCTGAAGCATTCAGAAAAAGTAGCCAAGAAACTTTGGAGCAATAAGGAAGATGATATCTGGGACAATGTATGAACAGGGTGAAATAGCTGTTGTTCCTTTTCCATTTAGCGATTTAAGAGCTGTTAAACAGAGGCCTGTGCTTGTTCTTTCAAAACATGATTACAACAAAGAGGCAGAAGATATCATAACATGCGGGATAACATCTAATCTTAAAGATTCCAAACATTCTGTCCTTATAGAAAATAAAGACCTGAAAACAGGCTTATTACCCAAATCCAGCAGAATAAAAGTAGACAAGCTTTTCATTCTGAATAAAAGTATTATTATTAAAAAAATAGGGAAAGTTAATAAGAGAATCATGGAGATTGTTAAAGAGGAATTTCTAAATTTAATTTAAGTAAAGGTTTAAAAGCAGAACATAATTCTTACAGGCAGAGGGGTGAATTCTTAAGGTTTTTGATATGAACATGTTACACGAAATACCAGACACTAAGGAAAGGAAAAGATTGGATGAGATTATTGATAATAGAGCCAACTATACAAGTGTTATGCAGTTTTTTGAAGATCTTAGAGAACTTGGAATTAATTTAGTGGAATTTAGAAATCCTTTGGATAATGATGATTATAACTGCAGACATTTTGTGTTCTATAATGTTATGGAAGAAGACTGGATTGAAATAGGTAAAAAAATCCCTGCAGGATTAACCTGGGATACTCTGAACTTTCTTTCTAAAAAAGGATACGTTTCTGTTTATGAACCGCAGGATATGGATGTTGTTGCATATATGGGTGTTGAAAAGGTTGTGGAAAAAAACATACCAAAGTCACTTCACTTTGGTGTGTATAATGATGGGTTGGTTTTTGCAAAATGGGGAAACGGACATGTAATGTCTCATGAGATTGATATGATTCCAGGAAATTTAGGTGACACAGCACTGTTTTTCAGAAAGAGTTAAATAGATTCTTAAGATATTAACAAATAATGAAATACAAGAACTTAACTCTTGATAAATTTCAAGAGGATGCAATTTTTGCTTTAGAAAAAAATCATTCAGTTGTGGTTTCTGCCCCAACTGGATCAGGAAAGACTTTAATAGCTGATTACATAATAGAGAAGAGCCTGGAAAAAGGAAAAAGAGTGATTTATACAGCTCCAATTAAAGCGTTATCAAACCAAAAGTATAAAGATTTCTGCAAGGATTATGGTGAAGAAAACATTGGGCTTATGACAGGTGATATTGTTAAGAATTCTACTGCTAAAATATTGATAATGACAACAGAGATCTATAGAAATATGTCTCTTACTGAAGATAATGATTTAAAAGATATTTCATATGTTGTGTTTGATGAGATTCATTACATAAATGATATAGAAAGAGGTTATGTATGGGAAGAGTCAATAATCTTTTCTAATGAAGATGTAAGATTTATCTGTCTTTCAGCAACAATTCCTAATGCAAAAGAGTTTGCTGACTGGATATCAGCAATAAAAAAACATAATGTAGAAACTATAACACAAACAAAGCGTGAGGTTCCTTTGTATAAAAGATTTTATGATACAGAACTTGGAATAACAACTCTAGATGAAATAAATGATGTAGCGCATGTTGCGGATTATGGACATGCGATGAAAAAAAGGTATAAAAAATATTATGTAAAACCACCATCACATGTTGAATTGGTGAGAGAGATCAAATGTCCAGCTCTTTTCTTTGTGTTTTCAAGAAAAAAATGTGAAGAGAACGCAAAAGAACTATTGAAAGCCAGGCTTTTTAGGGATAACCCAGACATTATGTCTTTTGTCAGAAAAAAATTATCAGAAGTTCCACCAACTATTAGAGAGCTCAAATCAACAAAAACACTGATGAGCACAATTCCTTATGGAATAGCTTTCCATCATGCAGGTGTTATTCCAAAAATTAAAGAAATGGTTGAGGAACTGTTCGGAATGGGACATATTAATGTTTTATACACTACTGAAACTTTTGCAGTAGGAATCAACATGCCGGCAAAAACTGTTTGTTTTGAATCTTTAAGAAAATATGATGGCGTTAACTTCAGGAATCTTAACTCAAAAGAATATTTTCAGATTGCAGGAAGAGCAGGAAGGCGTGGGATGGACGAACAGGGTTTTGTTTATGCAATGATAAATAGAAGAGATTTTGATTATCGTGGCTTGAAAAAGATGACAGACAAGGATGTTGATCCAATAAAATCACAGTTCAAGTTATCTATAAACACTGTGCTTAACCTGATAAAGAATCATAATGAAAAAGAGATAGATATGATACTTAAACTTAATTTTTTCACTTATCAAAAATGCGGTAAGAATTTCCAGAGAATAAGGTCTAATATTTTTGCTTACAGGTTTAAAAGCATAAAAAAGCAGTTGATTAATCTAGGATATGTAAAAGATGATAAATTAACATATAAAGGAGAGTTTTCTTCAAGAGTGTATGCAGATGAGATTCTAATTGGTGAGATCTTTGCAACAGATTTTTACAAAGGCCTTAATGAATACCAAATTCTTCTTATTATTGCGTGCATTGTTTATGAATCCAGAAAAACAACTGAATTTTACACTAAATTCCCTTCAAAACTCATAGCTGATTTGAAAAGAAAGATAAGAAGCAATTTTTATATTTCAAAAGATAAAAGATGGAAAGATATGAATCATTTAACAGCATTGGTTACTCCATGCTATGAGAGAAAGACTATTTTTGACATTCTTAAAAACACAAATCTTGTTGAAGGTGATTTGCTGAGATTTTTCAGGCAGATAGTTGACAGGATTGGACAGGTAAGAAAAGCAACAGATAATGAAGAGTTAAGACAAAAGTTAAGAGGTTGCTTAGAATTAATAGATGATTGTCTGACTGATATTGACACTGTTTAATGAAAAAATTTATATAGTCGTTGTATATACTATAGCTATATGACTACTGAAATGATTACTTTAAAGCTGGAATCTAAATTTTTAAGAGAAATAGATAATACAGTAAGAAATTCTAATTACCATAACAGAACTGAATTTATTAGAGAGGCAATGAGAAATAAATTGAGTGAAATAGAAAAACAAATAGCAATAGAAGGACTAGCTAAATTAAAAGGAAGCATGAAAGGCAAGATAAAAAGATTAACTAAGGACGAATTAGATGAATTGGCTTATAAACATATGGAAGAAATAAAACAAGGAAGAGATGTGTTTAAAGAATTAGGTTTATAAGGATTCATATCCTATGCAGATTGGCAATTGTTTAAGTTCATTGTCATTAGTCAATAATTTGTCTGCGGATCTTTTGGTCAATTGATAATGTAAAGCATCTTTGTAATGGAGATTAAACTCTTTTGAGATAATTCTTGCTTTTTTCATATCATCTCTGCAAACATGGATTTTAATTAATTTCGAATCAATCCAAGCAATGATTTCTTTAATCTGTTTTTCAGAGATGTCTAAATCTTTTAATTCTTTGATAACATGATTAGAGATGACAATATAAAACTCACAGCCTAAAGATTGTTTAAAACATTGAAAAGCTAATTCTCCTAAAGGCCTTAGCATGTCTGCTCTGTTTTCCAGGAAATCTATGTAAATGTTTGTGTCTAAATATATTTTCATGAAAAAAGTTAGGATATAGGTGTTTATATGTGTTTATTAATAAATTCTGAAGGTTTTCCGGGAACTTAATTAAATCTTTAAAGCTTTCATTATTTTGTCAAGCTTTTCATTGATTAAGCTGAGATCTTTGCTGGAACCCCTAGAACTACTGCTTCCACCTTCTTTTTTAAAACAATTACTGCAGAAAAGAGGCTTGTTTGTGGTTGGCTTGAAAGGCACTTCACATTCATCACCACATGAAGAACAAATAACTTTAGTCATATCCAGGTCACGTCTGTTTTTAACTTGACGACTAGGAGATTCTCTACCAGAGCCTCTACTGCTATGATGATCTCTAAAGCTACTACTCTTACTCTTTCTTTCCCTTGAACGTTCAAATTTTGGCATAACAGCTTGGGGGATTGAAGGGGTTTATAAGGTTATGCAATAAAAACCCAAAAATATAAATATAAATAGTTAATAAATAGTTCTATGATTAAATATTTAGCTTTGTGTTTGATAATTGGTGTAGTTATTACTGGGTGTTCTGATGAAACAGCTCCTAGTGTTCAACCTGGTTTAACAGTGAACATGATTGGGACTGGACAAGGAACAGTTACCTCTTCTCCAGAAGGGATTGCTTGCGGTAACCAATGCAGGAAAGATTTCACAAATAACACTGTTGTGACTTTAACAGCAATTCCTGGCCCGGATTCTGATTTTGATGGCTGGACTGGTGATTGTTCAGGTAAGTCTGCTTGTTCTGTTAATATAAATGGGGATAAAGCAGTTACTGCTAGTTTTAGCTCTAATCCTTTGGACTTTTTTCCTCCTGCAGTTCTTCCTTTTGCTGTTGTTGGAGTAGCTTATTTACATGATTTTAATCTTGATGGGCCTGTGGGTGGAAAATCTCCTTACAGGTTTCAGCTGGCTACTGGTGTTGGTTTTCCTCCTTTTGGTTTGAGTGTAAAGCCTGACGGCACTTTATCAGGAACACCTACCACAGAAGAGAAGCGTAACTTTGATGTTTGTGTTGTTGATAACTCAGGTCATCAAAAATGCAAGAGCACTGAGCTTGAGGTTAAGGTAGAAGATGATCTTACTGGATCTTGGGAAGGTGAATATACATTATCTATGGATATTAGCACGTATTGTTTTAATATGCCAACTATAACTCATTCAGGAGCTTTCACTGCAGATTTTTTTCAGGATGATGATGAGCTTACAGGTTCAGCAACCATTCATGACCTATATAATATTAATATTGATGGATTTGGTGATTGTTCAACGGTTTCGGGACCAAGCTATACTGGAGCAGTCACAGGCACAGTTGTTGATGAACTAGTAACATTCAACCTCAACTTCGGCGACCCAGACTTATTCATGAATGAACTCGACATGACTGGAACCCAAACCGGAACAAAGATTTCTGGAGATTTAGGTGGAATAGATGGCGATGGTTCTTTTAGTTTAGTTAAGAAGTAAAACCCAAAAACATAAATAATTCAGTTAGTTGGCACAACTAAATGTCCTTGTTGATTTTTGTGCATGGTTATAATGTAGTTGCTATTCTTATGCTCCCTAATGTCATATCCAAAACTTTGGAAAAAGTCAGATGCCTTTTTGTTAGATATGCCTAAATCAGGATTATTCTCTCTATAAATATTAATATTGAATATATGTAAATATGCAACACCTGTTTTAGCAGGATCTTCATCAAATTTTAATAAATTCCAGATATCCTGTAAGATTCGAATCTTGTCAGTTGATTTGTCTACTTTGTCTAATGTACTTTTAGATACAATAACATCAAAGGGTCCTGTAACAAGATCCTCTAATAGAAGAAAATTGCCTCCAATCATCTCAATTCCCGATTTTAAAGAATAATCTCTTTCTTTTTTTGAAACATATGCTGACATCCCTGTCATTTTAACTTGAGGCAATAATTGCTTCAGTTCTTTAAACATTTCAATAGAAAATCCTATATCCAATAAGCTTCCTTCACCTAACCTCAATAATTTTTCTTTGAATCCTTCCTCATTATCTGGATTTAAGGCAGTTTCATATTTTTTTAAAGAGCTATCAATAACAGGATAAAGTCCATAACAAGTCATATCAGAATGATAATTGAAATTCTTTTTTTCCTGAGGTGATAGTTGTCTCAATTTAATAACTCCTGTAACTTACTGATAAGTTTACAGATGGAAACAAACATCAATTAAAAAGCTTTGTTAGAAAAACCCAAAAACATAACTAAACCATCTTTCTCAATTCATCCATCATCCAGATCATGCCTTCTGTGTCCTGTCCACAGTATTCTAATAAGTTATTTCTGACAGCATTGGCTTCTTTTTTATCTACTTCTGTGTATGTTATTCTCATGTATTCCCTTGCTGCTAAATTTCCTTCATTTATGCCTAAATTTTCATATCCCTTGCCTGTCAATGCAGGCATTGTCTTTTTCAGGGAAGCGCTTCCTTTCTGCGATGGGTTGTAGTAATGGAAACTTGAGAATGGAACATATAAATCAACAAATCTTGTCAATAGCTTTTCAATGTATTTTTTATATTTTGGAAAATCTTCAGCCATTTCCTTTAATCTTCCTATCTCAAAGCTTTTGTAGTAAACAATTATGCTTCCTGAATCCTTGAATGAGTCTTTCATCTTCTTTAGCAGTTCTGGTCTTGGATCCTGTTTTCCTTCTGATAAGAACTCATGATGCTCTGTTTTATTGTTTTTTTCCTGTATGTGTAGTGAGAATTGGAATGGTATCTGCTGGTATGGACTAGAATCCTCAAATAAAGGGATTGCAGAGTTTATTGTCTCAAAGTCAAAGTAATGTATTGGGTATTTTAGATTCTTGAAAAAAGATTTAATAGCTGCTTTGTCAATATGTGTTTTTTTATTTATTGTGGAATCTTTTTGTATATTCTGTTTGTCTGATAGTTTGAATCCCAATGGTATGTCTTTTATGGCTGTGATTCCTTCACCCAATAAATCAAATCCTTTACTGCTTATTCTGTTAAGCTCAAAAACATTGTCTTCAGGCAGAAAGTCCCAGCAGGAATCCTTTAAACCACAAATATATGGTTTGTTGCAGAACGGGCCTATACCAATATCCGGCTTTGATTTTTGAATTATGTTAAGCATTCCATTTAATCTTTCCTTTACAAATGGAGATAGTTTTTTTACCTCTTTTGTTATGTCTTCTAATTTGAATAATTTATTTATGTCTAGCTCTCCCTTTCTTTTGTATTCTTTGTTAATGTGCATAAGAAAGGTTTTTCTGATTTTTAATCCCCTGCAGCAGTATTTTTGGAAGGAAACATCATGGAGATTTGTATCATCAACCTTTGTTGAGCTTTTGACCTCTATTAGATCCCATTCATCCTTGTTTACAGGGTTTAGGATGTCAATTCTTGAGAACCCCTGGTTGCTTAGAAAGCTTGCTTCATATATTGGGATTCTTTCCTTCAAAAGCTCTTTTGATTTTTCAATCATTCTTTTGAATCCCATACCCCATGCTATCTCTTTTCCATTTGGGTATAGCTTTTTTGCAAGGTCTCCAACTTCATTGCCCTGATCAAAGATATATTGAGTAGAATCACTAATCTTAGGAAGCATATTCTTGGCGTTGTAGCTAATCCACAACAGCTTCGGACACTGCAACCCAACCAAATACTTAGACTTCGATATAACTGGCTTGTAAGGCATAAAGAATGGGAATACGTTTCTTCTTATATATGTTACGCGAGGTTGTCCAGTGTCTAATGGAAAGATTTTCGAGCAATTCTAAATAAAACATATAAAGAATATTACCCTTATCAACTAGAAAGGTGTTTAAAAACGAAAAGTTTATATAATACCTAAAAATAGGTAATAACACACCTAAAAATAGGTAAAACGCTAAGAAATCCCTTGTATTTCTGGTGAACTGAGAAATTCCATAATAATTTCTGGTTTCCCAGAAAAATCTGTGATTTTTTTTAGGATGCCAAAAATCGAAGGTTTTTAAGCATGTTAACAAAAGAACAACTAAACATATTCAGGGTATTTAAGAAAGGCATATTTGCAAGGCTCACATTTAAACAGGTTAAAGAGCAAAGCAGCCAAAAATCAAATAATGTGACCCAGCTTGCATTAAAAACATTTCAAAAGCAAAATTTAGTAAAAACGCAAAAAACAGGCAATATTACAACTTACTCCCTGAATCTTGACAATAATCTAACTTTAGCTTATCTTGGCTTAATAAATGAACTTGAAATTTATGATAATAAAAAACTTCCAAAAGATGTATTAAATAATCTCCAGAAGAGAATTTCTAAATATTCTGAGTTTTTTATTCTGCTTATTTTTGGCAGTTATGCGGATAATAAACAAACTAGGAAATCTGATCTGGATGTTGCTGTTATTACAGAAATTGAAAAATCAAAAAAACAGATAATTCCTTATATAGAAACAATAAAGAGAAGGGAGGTTATAAAAATAGATTATCATGTTTTTACAAGAAAAGAGTTTCTGGAAATGCTTGAGGAGGATGAGGAAAATGTTGGAAAAGAAATCTACAGAAAAAATATTGTTTATTATGGGATAATTAAGTATTATGATCTGATTAAAGGTGAAAGATATGGAAAAATTAGCTGAATTATATTTATTAAGGTCTGAAAACGAATCCACAACAGCTTCGGTGCAACCCAACTAAATACTTAGACTTCGATATAACTGGCTTGTAATCCATCCTAAACAAAAGAAACACCCTCCCTCTTATATATCTTACGCGAGGTTGTCCAATGGGGAGTGGAAAGATTTTCGAGCAATTCTAAATAAAACATATAAAGAATATCACCCTTATCAACTAGAAAGGTGTTTAAAAACGAAAAGTTTATA
>JABMPP010000011.1 GCA_013202955.1 Candidatus Woesearchaeota archaeon
ATGTAAGTAATACTATTTAAGTTTTTTCTAAAAATACTTACAATGTAAGTATAATCTTATAAAAAATCTTGTTTTTTTTCAAAAAAATAACAAAAAATTAAGGAAGTGTTCTATATCTTGTGTTAATTAATCCCCATTCTAAAAATATCAAAGCAAGTGCAATAAGCAATAAAGGCATTTGCAACCCAATAGAAATCTTTTCTTCAGTAAATGATGTGATTCTTTCATAAGCTTCAGTTAAGGCTTCCTTATTCTCTGCTCTAAAATATTCTCCACCAGTTCCTGAAGCTATTGTTATTAATGTTTCTTCATCAAGTGTTGTTAATAATCCAGTTTCAATAAAAGAACCACCTTCTTCTGTTCCAACCCCTATTGTATGAATAATCGCCTGATTATCATTTGCATAATTAACAGCCACACCAACATCTGTTCCTACAGTATCCCGACCATCAGTAAGTAAAATAATCACTTTTGATTTTTCATCAAGAAGCAGAGCATTAACAGATGTGATTATGGCCTCACCAAGATCAGTTCCACCTGATCTTTTTACTGATATTTCATCAATTTTTTCTTTTAAATTATCAAAATCTTCTGTCAGAGTTTGATCAACAAAGCTTGTGCCACCAAAAGAAACCAAACCAATTTTTGTTTTTGATGATATTGAATTAACAAAATCTTTTGCACTCTCTTTTGCAGCTCCCAATCTATCTGGCTCAAAATCAGCTGCAAGCATACTGCTTGATGAATCAATTGCAAGCACAAAATTATTTTCACTACTTGGCCCAAAATACCATACTGTTGTTCCAGCAACAGAAAATATCATTACCACAACAATAAGCACTTGTATTACAAGCAAAAACAGATTCTTTGACAATACCTTGCTGTTCTTTAATGTCTGCTGATCGCCAGTAACACGTATTATTGCCTCAAAATTTGCAAACATCCAGGCACGGGTCCTTAAATGCCTCAAAGCAAAGAAGTGTGTTAATAACAATAAAGGGATGCTTGTCAACAGCCAGAGATAGTTTGGGTTTATGAATGTTATTTCCATTTTTATTGGTTTAAGAAAAATTTTCTCATTGGGTCTATAAAGGACTCATTCGTATAAAGTTTTATGAATTCAGACCTTGTGCTTTTAAAAGCATGTTCAATCTCTTCTGTTTTTTTCTTGTTGTGTTCTTCATATTTTTCTCTTACTTTATTTGGGTCAATCAATGCCTCATCATCACTAAAAGGATCTGAAAGCACAACTTGACCTACAAAATGGCCTTCTGGAAAAACATCATCCAATGGGTCACGAATCATTATTCCCATTATATTGGAATTCGTAGCAATTCCTTTAAAAGAATGTTCCCAATTATCTTGAAGGCCTATGAAATCTGATATAAGAATTATAACGGTTTTTTTTTTCAACATACCAACCAGCTGCGATAACGATTTAATTAGATCATATTTTCCCTCATAGAATGTTGGATCTGTCAATGTTTTCACAATCTTCTGATGCTGTTGTGGTCCGACATTTGGGGAAAGATGGTGAACAATCTTGTTTGTAAATATTGTTAATCCCAAAGGATCACCAGAGTTTGAAAGTGCATGGCTCAATGAAGCAATAAGCTCAGCAGCAAACTCATTTTTTAATTTTCCAAAAGATGAATAAGACATGCTTGAGCTAACATCAAGAAAAAATATAATGTCTTTTGTCTGCTCTTCTGAATAAACTCTTATGAGAACCTTACTCGCCCTTAAACTTGCAATCCAATCGATCTTATTTGCATCATCACTTGGTGCATATTCTCTAAACTTTTGAAATTCTAATCCTTTACTTTTGAACATTGCGTGTTTTGAGCCGACTTGTCTTGCCTGAGCACCTCCTATTCCACCTGTAGCTCCAAGTACCTCTTTTCTTGTCATTAATTCCATCTTTTTTAATAAAGGATCTAAATCAAGTTTTAATTCATACATTTTTATGGTAAAGGAACCTTATCCAGGATTTCATCTATTACATCTTCGGATTTTATATCTTCAGACTGTCCTTCATAATTTACTGTCAATCTGTGTCTTAATACATCATGCACAATGGTTCTTACATATTCAGGAACAACAAATGATTTTCCCTTAATAAGGGCCTCAGCTTTTGAGCCTATAAAAAGATTTAGGCTGCCTCTTGGTGAAGCACCCCACTCAAGATATTTGCCTAATTTTATATTATATTTTTCAGGATTTCTTGTTGCATCTATAATGCTTACTATGTATTTTTCTACTTTTTTATCCAAATAAACCTTCTTAACCCTTTCCTGCATTTTCATTATCTCTGCAGGGTTAAGTATGGGTTTTAAATCGAAGCTTTCAAATGTTGCTGTGTTTATGTTGCTTGACAATATTCGCTGCTCTTCATCAATAGTTGGATATTCCATGCTGAGCTTAAACATAAATCTGTCAATCTGTGCTTCTGGCAAAGGAAATGTTCCGAGCTGTTCCTGTGGGTTTTGTGTTGCCATCACAAAAAAAGGTTTAGGAAGTTCAAATGTTTCTTTCCCTACTGTGACTTGTTTCTCTGCCATTCCTTCTAAAAGAGCTGATTGGACTTTAGGAGGAGCTCTGTTTATTTCATCTCCAAGAACAAAATTTGCAAATATTGGCCCCTTTAAAACATAAAATCCCCTTTCCTTCTCATAAGTGCTTATCCCAACAATATCTGATGGTAACAAGTCAGGTGTAAACTGTATTCTCTTGAACTCACAACCCATAACAACAGCAATTGTTCTTACAAGAAGCGTCTTTCCAATACCAACAACACCTTCCACTAAAATATTCCCATTGGATATAATTCCTCTCAGCATACTGTTTACTACGGCTTTCTGCCCAACAACAAGTTTACCAACTTCGCTTCTAATCTTTTCTAATTGTTCAGAATTCTTTTCTATTTCCTTTGCAAACTCCCTGTCACCCTCTTTTTCTGGCTCTGCCATAATATTACCTTTAATATGCCTTTATTTATAGTTTTTTCTTTTTTTTGTTAAACCGTAAAGTATATAAACCAAAATCACAAAGATTAGATTATGGTTCTTGAATCACTTATTAATCCAATGGGAGCCGAAAGAAACCCAAGAAAGATGTTTTTGTATGGTCTGCTTTACAGCTCTGTTGCTGTTTTTTTAAGTTTGTGGATATTTGAGGAAAATGCAAGCCTTGTTGTTGTTTTTCTTACAACAGTTGCATGTATTCCATTAATATACAACACATTAAAGATGGAGGAGCAAAAAGATGAAACAATTGTACAGGAAAAAATACTCTTAAAAGAGCACTGGAAAGCCTTATCTTTTTTCATGTTTCTTTTTATTGGGGTAGTTGTTTCTCTATCATTTTGGTATGTGGTGTTGCCAACATCAATGACAGACAATCTTTTTTCTGTTCAATCAGACACAATAACAAAAATAAACCAATATCCAACAGGATCCTCAATACAATTCAGCATATTTTCAAAGATATTTATGAACAATCTTCAGGTTTTAGTGTTTTGCATATTGTTTGCATTTCTGTATGGTGTTGGTGCGATTTTTATATTAACATGGAATGCATCTGTTATAGCAGCAGCAATAGGAATTTTCATAAAAGCAGGATTAGCAGAACTAGCCACAGTAGTCGGGATAGGGAAAACAGCTGGTTATTTTAAGGTTGTGTCTCTTGGGCTTTTGCGTTACTCTATTCATGGAATCCCTGAGATTCTTGCATATTTCATTGCTGGGTTAGGTGCAGGAATAATAGCAATAGCAATCCTAAGACACCGTCTGGATTTTGAAAGGTTCAAAAGAGTGCTTGTTGATTCAACAGATCTTATTGTGTTATCATTAGTTGTTCTTTTTATTGCAGCATTATTAGAAGTATATGTAACTCCATTATTATTCTAAAACCTTTATAACACCTGGTTTAACCTCAAAGATATCTCCTTCTTTAAGCATGTTGTTTACTATGTTTTCACAATTAGAAATCCCTGATTTTTTAATTAACTCTTCAATGTTTGTGCCAACACCATTATCCATTTCTTTGATAAGTCCATAAATTTTTTCAGATTCTGTGGTTGGTTTTCTCTCTTCTTCCTTTTTTTCAGGAAAAACCTCTTGTTTTTCTTCTTTTTGAATCACACTCTCTTCTAGTTCTTTTGGTTTTCCAAGTTCAAGCTTTCTTAATTCAATCCATTTTATGTTTTCAATCTTTTTAACTATTTCAGGCATAATATATATTGTTTCGCCATATTTTCTTGGTCTTCCTATTATCATTAAAGTACTCCCAACATCAACATCAGAAAAAATATCCTTTTCTTCAAAAGATCTTATAGAAATACTCTGAGAACCATCATCTAACACAACCCCTTTGTAACTTGCATCCTCATCTTTAGAAATAACAACACCAATGATGTTTGCTCTTGATATCCTTCTTCCATCTCTTGTTTCTATATAATTAGGTTCCCAACCTTCTTGCTTTATATATTCTCCATTAACAATATCATTTATCCATGCTTTGTAAGCTACTTGTCTTTTTTGGGTGTCTTTTTTTTCCATTCTTCCCCATAATAAAACAAAGAATAAGTGATTTATATTTCTTTGGTTTTATTACAAATTCGAACTTAATATCCTTCCTTTTAAGTTGAGGACACAAGTTCGAATATTACCTCGAATTTGTAATTCTAGGAACACTCAAAAACTTTTGTTTTTGGTGTCCCCAAAATGCTTAAAACATTTTTGAGGATTTACTAACAATATTATGAATTTGTAATACCTCTCATTCAAGAAGAGGATGAGCTTATAATATGAATTAGTAAATTCCTATTATAGTTTTTGAATAAATCCTTTTCGTGGCTCAAATAAGTCTCCACTTCTCTTTAATTTTTCTATTGCTTCCTCGACTTTTGCATCATCCATTCCACGCTCTGCTGCCTCTCTTACAATATCATCAATAGGTATTGTTTTTCCTATTGTGTTTTCCAACTCATTTATTATTCCCTTTACATTTGTGATTTTTGTTCTTTCAGTAGCTGGAATGCCAGATGATATTCTATCAATATCTATTTTTCCTGTTTCAGGATCAACACCAATCTCAGCAAGACAACTGTGCAATAGGTAAGTTGCTTTTTTTGCATCTTTTTTCTCAGCTTTATTAGAGAATCTTAATCTTGCAGCTGCTTCAGTTAATCTAATAAGGGCCTCTAATTGTCTTGGGGATATTGGAACTGTTCTTAAGGCTGCTTCTTCTGAACTACTTTTCCCCCTCATCTCTAAATAATATCTTTTTATCTCAGTTAATGCATCTTCAGTTAAACTTGGGTTTATGTTTCTTCTAACATATGCAATATATTTCTTAAGAATTTTTGTTTCTATCTCAGGATCATTAAAATCTGGGTTTTGATGAAGATTAAGAATATGGTCTGCCATTTTGTAATCTTTATCCTCATCAGGCAGGTCTTTTATAGGAAATATAAGATCAAACCTATTTATCAATGTTGGTGGAAGGTCAATCTGTTTTGCAAGAATATCATATGGGTCAAATCTTCCAAATTTTGGATTTGCTGCAGCCAAAACAGTTGTTCTTGCCATTAAGGTGGCTTGAATATTTGCCTTTGAAATGCTTATTGTTTGCTGTTCTAATGCCTCGTGCATTGCTGCTCTGTCTTCAGTAGTCATTTTATCAATCTCATCAATACAACATATACCATTTGATGCTAAAACCAATGCACCTGCCTCTAAAGCCCATCCCTTAAGAAACTCATCTCTTACAACAGCAGCAGTTAATCCTGCTCCACTAACTCCTTTTCCACTCACATATCTCCCTTTTGGTGCCACAATATTAACTCTTTTAAGAAGCTGTGATTTTCCTGCACCAGGATCTCCAACCAATAAAACATGAATATCCCCCCTTGTTATCATTCCATCTCCTCTTACTTTTCTTACACCCCCAACAAGCTGTAAAAGAAGAGCTTCTTTTACTCTTTTATAACCATATATGGATGGTGCAACAGAATTAATTAATTTTTCATACAATTTTGGATCTTTTGAAATCTCTTTTATTTCCTCTACTTCTTTCTCATTTATTTCAATATCAAAAAATCCCTCTTCGATAGATTCAACATAATTTGACTCAATAAGCAAATCGAATCTTGTTGATTGTCCTCCAGATCTTAAAATAATTGGAATCTCTTTTACAAAACCATAAACTCTTATCTTGCTTCCTGGATTTGTTTTTCTATCAGAAATAGGACTTACAAGATCATTCTGCAGAAATATATTTATTCTTTTGGGTTGTTCACCCCCTTCTAAATCCTCAGAAGATTCCTCTAACACAATTCCCTGTGCATCAACAAGCTCTTTACTTAATAATCTGAATTTGCCTTTTCTTCCACACCCACATCTTGATGGCTCTTTAAACTTTGAATCCAGCTGCAAAACATATATAATATTTCCACAGCTTGGACATTCAAACCTTGTTGATGTAACTTGTGGTCTAACATCTGATTTTTGTCTTACAACACCATCAACAAAAAGAAACTTACCAATATTCTTACTCCTTATATTTTTAATTTTAATCTGTTGATCATCTGGAAGATTCCTAAATCGTATCTTAAAATTATCTGATTTAATGTCAAAGCTCTCAACAGCAAGTTCTGCTGCTTTTATTATTTCATCAGGAGTTTCTAATAATTCATCTGCTAAAGTGTGATCAAACTTAGAAAGTTCTGGAAAATCAATAACAAAGAAATTATTCTCTTTCTTTATATTTGTCTGGATTTCATCCATATGTTTCTCTAAAAATTCCTGAAATTTTTTTACTTGATCTGCAGCTTCCATAAAGATACCTCTAACTCAATTAACTTTTAATGGCCCCCCTTTTATAAAATTAATATGAACTTTTTCGTATTTTTTCCGATATTATTTAACAACCTTTTTCAGGTTCTCAACTAATTTATCCAAGGCTTTGTGAACTTCACCTTCACTTTTTGTTCCGGTACACACAACTTTTCCATTACTGAATAACAGGAATGTTGCTTTTGCCTGTGGTAATTTATACACTAACCCAGGAAACTGTTCTGGTTCATATTCTGTGTTTTCAAGCTTCATAGCTAAGGTATTCAAATTTAGATCTACTCCAACAGTTCCTGATGCAACTATGTTCTGTATTTTTACTTCTGGCTTTATTTTTATCTTGATATTTATCTTTTCCAGGCTTTTTATTATTTTTTTTATTGATTCCTCTACTTTATCCATTGATCTTGCTCCTGTACAAACAACTTTTCCAGAGCTAAATATCAATGCAGAGGTTTTAGGATCTTTAATTCTTATTACAAGCCCAGGGAATTGTTCTGGATTGTACTCAGTATTACTTAAAGTAGCAGCCATTTTCTCTAAAGGAATATCATGCTCGAGAGAAGTACTCACAACAATATTAACAACTTGAATTTCTTTTTTCCACAATCCTTTTCCTGGTTTTTTACTCATATTATACACCTCTATACGTGTTATTTAAAAAGGAAATGTATTTTTGTTTATAAATACTTTTATAATACAGAAGTTATGCCCCCTTGATTTCCTATGGAGAAAATCAAAGGAAAAAATAAAAAATATATTTAACTTATAAGCTCAAAATCAAAGTGTCTTATGAATTTATTAACAAGTCCAGGATTCCTCTCCTTAATAAATTCTAAAGCATCCTTACAAAAGCAGTGAGCACATAGGTTCATTCTATTACCACAAACAACACATTGAGTCTCTTCAAAATACTCTTCTAATGGTGTCACATTATTGTTTCTGAAAGAGTCAATCAAAGATTCATCTCTCTCAGAAACCCAATATGTTAATTCTGTATCCAAGCACCCAGGGCATATCGGGTTTGTTATTGCTTCGTCACATTCAACGCATCTGCTTTGTGGCGTCATTTTCCTCACCTCATATATTTTTATAAATATCTCTGGGCCCAAGCATGATAAAAAACAATGGAGAAGTTTTTTGCAAGAGCCCAAGGATAATGTGTATGGTCTCTAGCAAATCTTGTAATTTGACATTGTTGGAGCTAGAAAGAACAAATTCACGCTTTTTATTCTAGTTCCTAACATCATTTTGTATTTTTAGACACACTCATATAAATATTTTTTCATTATTATGGGCAAGTTTTTTAAAACCCCCAGCTTTTTTCAGCACCATGTACTTGATAAGATATGGTGAAATAGCAATAAAAGGTTTGAATAGGGGTTATTTTGAGAATCAGCTAAAGCAAAACATAGCTAATTTTCTAAAGAAAAACAAAATAAAATATGATGAGATTGTCAGGAAAAGAGGACGTATACTGTTGTTTACACAGGAAAATGCAGAAGAAGTCAAAAAAGTGTTTGGGATAACCTCAATAAGCAAAGCAATAATAGCAGAGCTGAATATCGAGGATATAAAGAAAAAAACAATCCCTCTAATAAAAAATAAAAAATTTAACACTTTTAGAGTTAATTCAAGAAGATTAACAAAGGATTTTGATCTTAATTCAAACCAGATAAACATTGAACTGGGAAGTTTTATTGAAAAAACAGCTAAAAAGAAAGTAAACTTAAGTAATCCAGACCTAACAATATATGTTGAAATAATAGAGGACAAAGCATATGTTTTTGATAAAAAAATACAAGCTTATGGTGGATTGCCTGTTGGAACAGAAGGAAAGGTTGTTTCATTAATAGAAAACAAAGAGTCAATAAATGCATCTTTATTAATGATGAAGCGTGGTTGTTCTATCATACCAGTTGGGTATGAAAACAAAGACATACAATTGCTTGATAAATATTCATCAACACCTTTAAAATTAAAAATCATAAAAAATCTCAAAGAAATAGAGAAGTTAGACCCAAAAGCACTGGTTGTTTCACAAAATCTAAACAATTTCAAAGAATTAGACACAAAACTAACTGTTTTAAGACCATTAATTAGTTCACATGCTCCAATAATAAAATGAAAATATTTATTGAAAAAACAAATAAAAACATGAACAAGAAGTTTATAGGAACAGTTGGAAAACTTCTCTCAGAGCTAAAAATAAATCCTGAAACAGTTCTTGTTACAAGAAGTAATGAACTAATAACAGATGATATAAGATTAAAAGACAAGGATAATATAAAAATCCTGTCTGTTGTTTCTGGTGGTTAAATGAAGTGCTCTAAATGTTCTGATAAAGCTGTTTTTCAGAACCCAAATCTCTGCAAAAAACATTTTATAGCTTATTTTGAGAATAAAGTAAAGAACACTATAAAAAAATACAAGCTATTAACAAAAAAAGACAAAATAGTTGTTGCATGTTCTGGTGGAAAGGATTCTATAAGTGTGTTATACCTAGTAAAAAAGTTTGTTAAAGACCCAGTTGCAATAGCAATAGATGAAGGAATAAAAGGATACAGATCAAAAACATTAGAAGATTTAAAAGAATTCTGCAAACAAAACAAAATAAAGCTAAAGATTTATTCTTATGAAGATTATTTTGGAGCATCTCTTGATAAGATGAAAAAGCTAACACATCTAATTCCGTGCACAATTTGTGGCACATTCAGGCGTTATATGTTAAACAAATACTCAAAAGAATATACAAAGATTGTTACAGGCCACAACCTTGATGATGAGGCGCAATCAATATTTATGAATCTGTTAAAAAACAATCTAGAGATTTCTGCCAGATTAGGACCTGAAACAGGATTGATAAAAGATAAAAGATTTACTCCAAGAGTAAAGCCATTATACTTTTGCACAGAAAAAGAAACCATAGCTTATTCTCTTCTTATGGGTTTTCCAGTTACATATACAGAATGTCCATACTCTTCTCTTTCGCACAGAATGTTTATAAGAGATTCTTTAAACAGTTATGAAAATAAGAGGCCAGGATTTAAACAAACACTTATTGATGGTTTCATAAAAACCCTTCCAAAACTAAAAAAACATTTCAAAACAAAAGTAACCACAAACAGCTGTGAAGAATGTGGTGGGGTTTCAGATAACAAAATATGTATGACTTGTAAGCTTTCCAAAGAGATAAAAAACAAAAGTTTATATAAAAATAAACATAATTTAAACACATGATAGACATAGTTTTTCCAAAAAACAATGAAAAAGAATTTCTTAAAATAGCAGAAAAACTAGGCTACAAAAACCTCTGCTTTGTTTATCCTTACAAAACAAAAATAAAAAAAATAGAGAGCAAAAAAATAAATATCTTCTATGGTGTTCTTGCTAAACCAAATGAATCCCAAAAAGCAAAATCTTCTCTTGTTATTGTAAAAAGTTCTGATAAAGATAGAGATGTTTTTGAAAGAGTAAAACCAGACATAATATTTGGGTTAGAGGCAAGCAAGAGAAAAGATTTTATGCACCACAGAAACTCAGGATTGAACCAGATTTTATGTAAACTTGCAACCAAAAATAAGATTATTGTAGCATTCCCTTTAAAATTATTATTAGGTGCTGAAAAAATGTTGAGAGCACAGTTTATTGGCAGAATAAAACAAAACATAAAATTGTGCAGAAAATACAAGGTTAAAACAATAATAGCATCATTTGGAGAAGATCCTTATGAAATGAGAGCTCCAAGCGATTTGATAAGTTTGGGAATAAGCTTTGGCATGCATCCAAAAGAGGCAAAAGAAGCTCTCCAAAACACTCTTGATAAAATTAATTTAAACATAAAGAAGAAAGGCAAGGATTATATTGCAGAAGGGATAGAACTCGTTTCTTAACACGGCTGTGGTCCAGTGGTAAGACACGACCCTCCCAAGGTCGGAACCCGGGTTCAAATCCCGGCAGCCGTAGTTTATATTTATTTTATCTTTCTCTCCATTCCTTCTTTTGTTACTGGTTCAACACCCTCAAACATTGTGCTTAATCCAAGTTCAAAGCTGTCTTCATCACTTATTCTGTGGTGAGTGTGAGGATAAATTATCCATTTCTTGTCCATGCTGGAAAAAGGATTTACAAAATAAACACTAAAAAACTTAAATTCTTTTATTAAATCCCATTTCTCAACTATCTTTTTTAGATTATCAACTGAATTAAATACAACCAAAGAGATATTTGAGTTAGGAAATTCCTTTAATCTTTCAATAATATGCTTAAAATCATCCAAAAAAGTTTCCACAATAAAAGTCTGTTCTTTATCTTTGTATTTTACATTAAGCTCATTAGCTTTTTTATCTATTGTTTTAAGGTTTCTTAGCATTACATCTCTATTTTTTATGTATGTTTCCATCCATTCAAGCAAAAAACTTGTTAATTTATCCATGAAATCATAATTTGATTTATTATTTATAAAATTTATTGCCTTTTGAAAACGACATAAGTTTTTATACAATTTGTATGTCTTTTTCAAGTTAGTATCGGAAAATACATATTCTGTTACTAATGTCCCCTACTAACTTATAGAAAACTTTTTTAAGGAGAAGCAAAACCAAGAAAACATGAAAACCAACACAATTCTATCAGAACCTGAAAACATAGACACAAATCTTCTTGTTTTAGGAGTTTTTGAAAAAGAAACAAGAGATATCAAAAATATAGATTCCCTGTTAAATAACTCAATATCCAACACAATAAAAAGTAAGGAGTTTGAAGGAGAATTTAAACAAGATCACCTAATAACAACACTAGGAAAAATAAAACCAAAAAAATTACTTCTTATTGGTTTAGGAAAGAAAAAAGAATACGATCTTGAAAAACTCAGAAAATTAGCAGCTATGTCAGCAAAATATGCTAAGAGTATGAATCTAAAAGAATTTTCATCAAATCTACACTCTTCTGTTATAAAAAACACAACATCAAAGGAAAGAGTACAGGCACTTATGGAAGGAACAATTCTTGGATTATATCAATTCAACAAATACAAAACAGTTGATACAGACAAAATAAAGTATATTGAATTATTTAATATTTTAACAGATAAAAATCATCAAAAAGAAACTGAAAAAGCTGTTGAATCAGGAAAAATATTAGCAGAAGCTCAAAACTATGTAAGGGACCTTGTTAATGGACCAGCATCTGAGATAACACCAACATATCTTGCTTCTGAGGCAAAAGAAATAGCAAAAAACCCCAACATAAATCTTAAAATCTATGAAAAAGATGAGATAAAAAAGAAGTTTGGTGGATTATACACTGTAGGCAAAGGAAGTGCTGAAAATCCAAAGATGATTGTGCTTGATTATAACCCAAACAAAAAAAAGACAATCGTTTTTGTTGGGAAAGGAATTACTTTTGACAGTGGTGGGTTGAATCTTAAACCTGGAAAATATATGTATAGCATGAAAGAAGATATGGGTGGGGCAGCAGTTCTGCTTGGGTTGTTTAGTGTGCTTCCAAAACTTGATCTTAATTTTAGAGTGATAGGGATAATTCCAACATGTGAAAACATGCCAAGTGGCACAGCAATGAGACCAGGAGATATAATAACAACATTCAGTAAAAAAACAATAGAGGTTATTGACACAGATGCAGAGGGCAGATTAATACTGTCTGATGGGTTATCACTAGCAGACACATTCAAGCCAAGTGCTGTTATTGATATTGCTACATTAACAGGGGCTTCTATAGTTGTGTTAGGTTATTATGCAGCACCTGTGATTGGAAACAACCAGAAATTAGTAGATTCATTGATAAGGGCAGGCACAAAAACAAATGAAAGATTGTGGCAGCTTCCATTATGGGATGAATACAAGGAATTGATAAAAAGTGATATAGCAGATGTGAGAAATATTTCAAAATATGAAGGTTATGAAGCAGGTGTTATAACCGCAGCTGGATTTCTTGAGGCATTTACAGAATCTAACTGGGCACATATTGATATTGGAGGCACATCTTGGTTTCCAAGATCCGAAGATTACACACCCTCAAATGCAACAGGATTTGGAGTTAGATTATTTGCAGAATTTTTAAAGAATTATAAATAAAAAATTATTCTTCTACTCTTGGAGCGAGAATAAAACTCAACATTACTTTGTCAACAGAGGTGTATTCTAGCTTTAAAGGATAATCTTTATTGAACTGTATTTTTACTTTATCAGCAATTTTACTTCCTGTTATCATCTTCTTTAAATATTCAATAGAATACTTTGCCTTTATATTATCTCCTTCAGCAACAATCTTTGTTTCCTTATCTTCTTTTATCTCAATATTGGCCTTGCTCAAATCACCAGATGCCTCAACAACAAACAATCCATCTTTGATGTTAAAAGATACTGATTCTGCCACAATATCAACATCCTCAATAGCTTCATTTAAGATAACAGAATTTGTGTTTATTGTTACAGGGAATTTAAGATCAGGAATCTTCTGCTCTTTTTCTTCCAGTTCAATAATTGGGAGTGAAAAAGTTCTTTTTGTGTTACCTTTCAGCTCAATATTTAATCTATTCTCATCTTTTAGCTCAAGAGTTACTATATCATTTGATTTTGCTCTTTTAAGAATTTGTTTTAGGTTACTTAGGTTTATAGCTATCTCTGTTTCCTTTTTAACATCATATTCAACAAATGTGCTGCTAAACAGCTTTAAAACAACCATTGCAACATTTGCTGGATCCATGGCCACAAGTTTGATTCCATCAGAAGTAATTTTGAACCTAGCCTCATTTACTAATTCAGAGACTATTGATATGCTATCTTTTAAATATTTTGAGTCAGCTAAAGATAATTTCATGTTAATCCCCCTTTTGTGTAGTAATTGCCCACCATTTATATTATTTATGCTTTTTTTATTCTAAAAAATTTCGACGGAATTTTTTCTTCGTGTTTAATACCTCAATCTTTAGGTCAAAATTTTTGGAATCACAAAATTTGTTTTTTAAGAAAGTGCTTGTTTATACCTTTTCCTTCCAGGAAGGGATAAAACACTTTCAACAAATTTTCATGATATTAATCTTTTGACCATTATTCAATATATGTATATTTTCTTTTTTATATTTTAACCCTTTTGCAATATCTGCTAAAGAATTTGTCATGTTTTTAGAACCATGAGCAGGGATTATATGGTTTGGTTTTACAATATTTATTAACTCTTTTATATCTCTTCCAGCAGCATGTCCACTTACATGAATATCTCTAAAGATTTCAACATCATATTCACTTAATTTTCCTTCAAGAATCTCTCTATTTTTTCTGTTTGTTTCTGTAGGAATAACACTTGATGAAAATATAACAATGTCTCCGGGCTCAAACCAAAATTTAAAAATCCCTGCACTCATTTTTGATAAGGTTGCTTTTGGCTCTCCTTGATGTCCTGTAACAACCATTAGGTATTTTTCTTTTCCCTCTTTTGTTATCTTTTTCAACATTCTTTTTATTTGATTTCCATATTTTGCCATCTCAACCTGTTTTGAAAAATTAACTAAATCAATATTCTCAGCAGCTTCACTGTATTTTGATAATGATCTTCCCATAAAAACAATTTTTCTGTTCATCTTTCTCCCAAATTCTACAATACTTTTCATCCTTGCAATATGAGAGGAAAAGGTTGTAACAATAACTGCTTTGCCTCTTGTGTCTGTGCCAAGCATCACATCTTTTAGTTTTTCCCTGGCAACAGATTCTGATTCTGTTTTTCTGTCAAATCTTGAGTATGTTGATTCTACAATTAACGCAAGAATCCCTTTTTTACCTAACTCTTCAAGCCTTTTCATGTTTGGTTTTTCACCTAATGTTGGGTTCATATCAAACTTGAAGTCATTTGCATAAACAATAACACCATATTTAGTGTGAACTGCAACCATAACAGTGTCAGGCACAGAATGAGTCATATTTATGAATTCTATTTTTAGATTTTCAGAGATTTGATAAATAGAATTAGTGTTCAAAACATTAATCCTGTTGTTCAACTTTATCTTGTCTTCTTTTAATATGGTTTTTATAACCTCTGCAGTATAGGGAGAGCATAACAAAGGGGCTTTGAAGTTATTTGCAAGAAATGGAATTGCTCCAACATGATCAAGATGTGCATGTGTAGGAACAATCACTTTTACTTTATCTTTCCAGTCATCTATTGTAGTTATATCAGGAACAGCATCTACTTTTATCATCTCTTTAACATCCACAAAAACAAAATCTTCATCTTCAGTATAATTTATATAATTTTCAATATGGATTCCCATATCCAGAATAACCACTTCATCATCTACTTTTATAGCAGTCATATTTCTGCCAACTTCATTATAACCACCAACTGCTCTTATTTCAATCATTCTTCTAAAAGAAAAATAATTCGTTTATATATTTATGGTAAAATAAATCAACTTTTAACACTAAGAAACGCAGAGCGTTTCTGGTGTGCCAGAAATCCAATGGATTTCTTAGCATAAAGAATAAAATGCGGCGGGCAGGATTCAGAACAAATTTTTCGCAATTTGATAACGAAGTGCGACATTCGACTTCGTCGAAGTCCCACAAGAATAAAATAAGTGCGGCGGGCAGGATTCGAACCTGCGAACCCACAAAGGGAAT
>JABMPP010000012.1 GCA_013202955.1 Candidatus Woesearchaeota archaeon
CTCCTAATCCATGCATTGCATTTTTTATAGATACATCAATCTCCCCAATAAGATCCCAGTTTTCATCATCTTTCATCTTCAGATAATTATCAATCTGGTTTTGTGTCCATGTATAACCTCTGAGTGATATTTCAACTTTTCCAACATGAAGAGGTCCTTTTTGATATTCTTGCTGATAATTCATGCTGGGTCTTGTTCTATAAAGAAATGTTGCAACTATAACACTGTAAACATGCTCATTTATCTCAGGCTCAAGATCTTGCTTTAGCTTCTGAGGAAGTTTTTGCGCCATAAATTCAAGCTCAACCATTGAGCTCTCAAACGCATTTATCATATCAACACTTTTTGTTCGGTCTGCCATGTGCATTCTTTTAATATTTCTTAAATAAGGCTTTACCCATGCAAGATACATCTGAATTACATCATAATGCTGTCTCAGATATTTTAATGTGAATATTCTTTTTGTTTTCAATTCTTTATAAGTATGGTCTCTCCATGCAATATATGTCCTTAATTTTCTTTTCAATACTTCCTTAACTTTTCTGTTGAAATCAATACTGTCAACCATGTTGTCGACTTCTCCTGCTTTCTTAGGATGTATCTTGAAGAATAAATCAGGAAGTGTGACAAACTGGAGTTCTCTTGCCATTCCATAAACAGATGCAGGATTCTTGCTTCCCTGCTCAACTAAGTCAATCCATATTCCTTTAAGTGTTATCTCTGCGCTTTCAGAACCTTTTGTTTCCTTAAAGCTGTCTTCATAATACCCAAGTCTTTCATCTAAAACCCTTAATTCCCTGACAAGCTGGAACAATTCTTTTACCATTTTTCCAATAGTTGCTAGAAATTGGCTTACTTTGTCTTGTTGAAGCCCAAGTCTTTGCTGTGCTGTGCCGAAAAATGATGATTGTTCAGAAGCAGTAAAAATATCAGTTATTTTTGTCATTCCACTTTTAGGATATCCCTGATTGTATTGGACCCATTTGAGAGTCCAGTAATAAGCCTCTTCTATGGATTGGCTGAAGGATTCAGTTGTTATAAGATACCTCTGCACTGATTTTGGATAGCCTGTTTTCTCATATATTTTTGGCCCTCTTCTTGCGCTAGCTGTCTCAATTTCCTCCTCTTCAAAATCATACTTTTCCAAAAGCTCAGAACTTACCATTTTTATGATTTATTCTCTAATTTAGATATTTATATAACTTTCGTTAAAATCATCTTCTCCATAAAACAACAACAAATCCAACTTGATCAATAATTATAGATTCAGTTTTCTCAGAAATTTCTTTTGCAGCTTGTTTTTTGTCGTTATTTCCCAGAAATGCTCTTAAAAATTTTATTTTTATTAATTTCTTTTTCTTCAGCTGTTTTTTTATCTCAATTATTGTGCCTTCTGTTAATCCATTTTTCCCTATTCTCATAACAGGCTCAAGATATCTTGCTTTTTCTTTTAGGTTGTTCATCTTTCTTTGTGTTGATGGTTTTGTTTTGGATGTTCATGTCCAAGTTCTTTTCTCTCTTTTAACTCTTCAATATGCTTTACTTTTGTTGTTACAAGCTTGTTTATATCACCAGTCACATCCTCAAGCATTAATGAAACATGATCTCCACCAAGGAAATGTGGCAGTATAACATAATCTGCCCCAATATCATAAAGATTTAAGGCTTCGTCAACATGATATGCTGTTACAAATATAGAAGCTTTGTGGTTTACCTCTTTAAGCTTTTTGATAAGAAGTATGTTTTCTTCCTCATTTGGCACAGTTGATATAACAATATCCACTTTTCTGAAATCAAGCCTTTCAATTATATCTATATCTCCAATATCTCCATACAGGCAAGGAATCTTTTCTTTTATTAGTTTTCTTATCAGATCTGGATTAAAATCAACAACCATCATTTGTTTTCCTATTTTTTTCAGTGTTTTTGATATACTGTAGCCTATTCTGTCATATCCTACAAGTATAACATCATATTCTGTTTGTGGAAGATATTCTAACTCTTTTTTTGATTTTTTTGGCTCAAATATTCCTAGGGGTTTTGACAGAAATTTATATATTTGATTGTCGAATTTGATGAAATATGATGTTATTGAAATTGTTATTATTGCTAATAACACAGTGAGTGAGAATATATCTTGCGAAATATGACCTAAAGCCAATCCTTGTGCAACAATAATAAGTGAAAACTCGCTTATCTGTGCAAGCGATATAGCTGTTAGGAAAGAGGTTCTTTTTGTGTATCTAAACAATCTGCCTAATGACATAACTATTATTGGTTTTAATATCACTATTATCCCAGTCATTATCAATAAAGGAGCAACTAATCCATTCATATTATTGACAGCAAGCTCCATTCCAAGGGAAACAAAGAATATTGTTGCAAAAAAATCTCTTAATGGTTTTATTCTTCCAACTATCTCTAGGTTGTATGGAAGATTTCCAAGTGCAACACCTGCCACAAACGCACCTATTATTATTGAAAATCCAAGATATGAGCTTAATAGAGCAAAAAAGAAACAAACTGTTATTGCCATAAGGAAAAGCATTTCCTGAGATTTAGCTGCGATTTTGAACACAGATGGGAAAAAATATCTGCTTGCAAGAATAGCAAACACAAAAATGCTTAAACCCTTTAAAATTGCAAAGATAAGTAAGATTGGTGTTGTTCCTAATGTGGATAACGAGCTTAATGCAAGTATTGCAAGAATATCCTCCATTAGCAATATTCCTATGATTATTCTTCCATGAAGCGTGTCAAGCTCTCTTTTATCTGAGAGAATCTTGATAACAACCATTGTGCTGCTGAATGCAATTATCAATCCAATGTAAATTCCCTCTCTTTGGGTAAATCCTAGGAATCCAGCTATAATAAGACCAAGAACAAACAGAATGGCAGTTTTTATTGTGCCACCAACAGAAGCAATCATTCCAATGTTTCTTAATTTCCTGAAATCAAGCTCTAACCCAACAACAAACAGCAGAAACGCAATCCCAATTTCTGAGAGAGTTTTTATTGTTTCAATGTCAGTAACAAGACCAATCCCAAACGGACCAATTAACAACCCAGTTAGAATATAAGCAGGAATCACTGGCTGCTTCAATAATCTTGCAAAAAACCCGACAACAGATGCTATTATTACAATAATTCCAATATCAAAGAACATGTTTGCCATTTTTCCTCTTTTTATAGGAATTCTGTTTTAAAATATTAATAAATTTATCGGTTTTTGTTACAATAATATAATTATATGAATGTTACAGAAAGGTTTATAAAGGGATGAAGAACACATAAACACGAAAGATGTACTAATGGGAGAGAGCACTTGATCGATACGAACATTTCGCTTTTTCTGAGAAAGTGCTGAAGTAATATGAGGTAAATTAGAATGAAGACATTTGATGATTTTGAATTAAGTATTCAATTAAAGACAAACATAAAAAAAGCAGAGCTTACAATCCCTACGCAGGTTCAGGAGATGTCCATCCCATCTATAATGGAAGGAAAGGATGTTATAGGTGAGTCAGCAACAGGTTCAGGAAAGACACTGGCCTTTGGATGCGGAATAATTGAACAAGTAGTCCCAAACAGAGGAGTACAAGCACTTGTTCTTACACCAACAAGAGAGCTTGCAGAACAGGTAAAAGAAGCACTTGTTAAGTTTTCTTATAATAAGTCACTTAAGATGATGGCTATTTATGGGGGAGTTTCAATAGGCCCTCAAATAAGGGATCTGAAAAGAGCAGATGTTGTTGTTGCAACACCTGGAAGATTGCTTGATCATCTTCAGAGAAACACAATTGATACATCAAGAGTATCTATACTTGTTTTGGATGAAGCAGACAGAATGCTTGAGATGGGGTTTATTGAGGATGTTGAGAAGATAATCCGAGCATGTCCCTCAAAAAGGCAGACAATGTTTTTCTCTGCAACAATAACTCCAAGAATAAAAGAGCTTGCTGATAATTATCTTCATAATCCTGTTAATGTTTCTGCAACAAAGATGGTTGATCCAAAAAAACTTAAACAGGTTTATTATGATATATCAAAGAACAGAAAACTATCTCTTCTTATCCATCTTCTGCAGAGCGAGAGAGCAGGACTTGTTATGGTATTTTGTAACACAAGAAAAAACACTGATTTTGTGACAAAGAACCTTAAGATAAATAGAGTTAATGCAATTGCAATTCATGGCGGACTTGCACAGAACAAAAGAACAAAGACAATGGATCTTTTTAACAATGCAAAGATTGGAGTTCTTGTGTGCACTGATGTTGCTGCTCGAGGACTGCATATTGATGATGTTTCACATATCTATAATTATGATCTTCCAAAAGATCCAAATGATTATGTGCATAGAATAGGAAGAACAGCAAGGGCAGGAGAAGAGGGAAAAGTAATCAATGTTCTGTGTGATTATGATTATGAGAATTTCTCAAGAATATTGGATGAATATAGAGACTTTAATATTGAAAAAGTAGATACTCCTCCTCTTGGTAGAATAGAAACAATTAAAAGAGATGAGTCAAGACCACGTCATGGAAGAAGAGATTTCAAACCAAGAAGAAGATGGAACTGATTACATTTTCTTTAAAGCTATTTTCAGCCAAACAGAATAATTATCTGGGTTTTTAGCTATATCTTTTTTTAATTCTTTTAAAGAGATCCATTTATAATCCATTATTTCTTTTGGATCTGGAGTTGGGGTTTTATCTGATTTCCCAACAAAAACACAGTCATATTCATTTTCTATTAAACCATTATGGAATCCAGTGTTGTAGATAAAGCAGAATGCTTTTTTTAATTCGCAGTCAAAACCCATCTCTTCTTTTAATCTTCTATGAACCGCTTGATTATATGTTTCTTCTGGCTTTGGATGGCTGCAAACAGTATTCGACCATAAACACTCTGAGTGATATTTTGATTTAGCTCTTTGCTGGATAAGCAATTCATCATTTGAGTTGAAAACAAAAATAGAAAACGCTCTATGGAGTTTTCCCTCTTTATGCGCTTTTATCTTCTCTTCTTCACCGATTTCATTGTTGTTTTTATCAACTAGGATTACTTTTACCATTTTTCATAAACTCTGGAATTTCTTTTAAGAAATCGCTTGCAATAAAGCCATAGCAGAATTCTTCTTCAAGTTTATCCCCAATTTCACCCATTATTTTTGCTGCTTTTAGCGCAGCCTCAAACAAATCATCGCTTTGTGAAACAAAACCAGCTGTTATTCCTGCAAGAACATCACCTGTTCCACCTACTGTCATGCCAGCATTTCCTGTTTTGTTCTCCACAATCCTATCTTTGGAAATAATTTTATCAACTTTTCCTTTTAATAAAACAACATTATCTTTTAGATTCTTTTGAAGTTCGTTTTCTTTTAATCCTGAGTTCTTCAACAATATTTCAAACTCTTTAGCATGTGGTGTCAGAACTGCATTAGAAACATCCTGTATTTTTATTGCTTTTATAGCATCAGCATCAATTATTTTTGGCTTATCAACTTTAATTAATTTATTAACTAATTTTTTCGCTCCTTGCTCTTGTCCGATTCCATTCCCAATTAATAAAACATCAGCTTTCTCAATATATTTTTTCATATCAAAAAAATGATTTTCTGTTAAATGATCTCCTTTCATTTTTACTGCGATTAAATCAGGGCTCATCTTGTTTAATGTCCATGCTATTTTTTCAGGAGCAGCAACTAGAACTAAATCAGCGCCAGCTCTCATAATAGCTAATGATTTTGCAGCTAAGTATAAAGCTCCAACCAAATCTCTAGAACCACCAATAACTAAAACAACACCATTCTCACCTTTATGAGAATCTTCATCTCTCACCTTAACTCACAACCACCAGCAGGCAACACTCTTATTATGTCATCTAACTCGCCACCTATTTTTTTCTGAATTTTTTTCGCTATTGCTCCTGCTTTTTCTCTTCCTTGAGATACTTCAACATATTTTTCACAGCTCTTTTTAATTGCATTAACAGGACCACCAACTATTTTTCCTTTCATGTTTCCAACAGCTAATTTAATATCAGGATGAAAATACTCTATTTTGCCGTAAACCATGAATGCACCTTTTGGCACGAACTCTCCAGATTTTGCTGTTTTTGTTATCTGCTCAGGTTTTGCTTTAAAAACATCCAATGTTGCAAGCCCGTGTCTCCACGCTCTTGAATAAGAAGCAGTTGCTTCAGCAACCTCATCAAATGTTATTTTTCCTGCTTTTCCTTTCACAACAAAAAATGGGCTTCCTGCCATATCTGTGTGAAACACAGTGTCATCTTTTTCTGTGTGTTTTTTTATAACAATCTCATTAGAAGTAGCATCTTTTCCACCTATACACAAAACACCTTCAGAACTTATGAACCATCTGAACTTTTCATACCATTCCTGCTTTTTCTTCTCTTCCTTTTTCTTAACTTCATCAACAGCTTTTTTTTCAGCTGCTTCAGAATCTTTCTCAAGTTTTACTAATTTTTTTTGGCTCTTTATCAGTGCTTCCATTGCTCCTTCTAGCTTATGCTTAGCTTTTTTTGCCTTTTCAAAATACACAGATGCATTCTGATCAATTGTTTTCTTTGAATCAAGCACTAATCTCATCTTATTTCAAATTTGAGTATTATAACTCAAATTCGTAACGCTTAGAAAAGCATAGCTTTTCTGGCGTGCCGGAAATCTTTGATTTCTTAGCATCCCAGGAATGTTTAAGCATTCCTGTTAACCAAAATAACTTGGCATGTCTTTTGATGTTTTTTTAGAAGATTTTCTTTCTTTCTTTACTTTTTCATATGCTTTTGGAGTTTTTATCTTACCAAATGTTTTTTCATATTTCTTGATATTGTCTTGAAGAGCATCCAGAAAGCTTTTTGCTGTAAAAACATCCATCAAAATAACATTGTGTTTTATTACCAATGGCTGGAACTCTTTGTTTCTTACATCGACTCTTGGTGTCATGTTCTTGAAATCAAGTATGAATTTTGTTGGATTATGCATTACACCAATTTCATCAGAGAAAAAAACATTTCCATTGTCAATATCAACCTTTATTTGCTTTTTTTCCATTATAACACCCCATAGAATAATGTAAAAAATAAATGTTTATAAAGCTATTTATACCAAAGGAGTCTTTCCGCCATATAATGCGTAGAATTTTCCGTTCTTGAATTCCAATGTAAAGATATCATTGTTGCAGTTTGTGCCTCTCATCTTTACAACAGATATGTTTCTATCTACTTTTCTCATTCTTGGAGCAAGTTCAACATGTATTATTGCGTCTGAAAGAAAATCTTCAATATCATACTCACTGTATTTTGATTTGTCAAGAGGCATCTCTGATATCAAGAATGTTGTTACCTCCAAATCTCTGAAGAACTCAAAAAGATGAAAAAGCTCTGTTCTTGGATCCTTGAAATCACTTAGAACATACATGGCAGACAATGAATCCAACACAAAACACTTTAAATTTGTTTTTTTCTTTAGTTTTATTAATATATTTTTGATAACATTGAGCCAGTCTCCTGAAGGGCCGTCTTTCATGCTTTTTATTTGTTTTCTTATTGCACCAAGATCAGTTATCACAAGTGATCCTTTGCTATTCTCTATTTGAGATATTGTTTCATGAACTTTTGAAATATCATCCATTGTTATGAGATTTATTTTTGACAAGTCAAATCCCATGTTTGACATATGGTTTAACAATGATTGTTGGGATTGTTCAAGAGTCAGATAAAGACTGTTTTTTCCGTTCAGTGCCTCATTATAAAGTATACTAAATGTAATGCTTGATTTCATTGTTCCTGCTGTTCCTGAAACAAGAACAATATGTCCTGCTGGGATACCTCCCCCCATCTCTTCATCAAAACCCTGGACATAGGTCTTTACCCTTTCAATTTTATTTCCATATTCTTCTGTCATTTTAATCCTTTTTTATTGCCAATGCATCTAATCTTCCAGAATCTGTGGCAACAATAACTTCTGGATTCTCTTTTGTTATAAAAGCTGAACCTATAATCATTCCGTTTGTCTTAAATTGCCAGATCTTTTTTCCAACGAAGTTTCCTGGTTGTGATGTCATAGTGTCTGAGTAATGCCCTGTTTGCTGTGTTACTGCAGACACTCCAGGCATGTAATTGAGCAGAAAGCTTCCCTCTGAGTCAAGCACATAAACTGAATGATCATATGAACCTATCACAATCTCAAGCTTACCATCATTATCTATATCTAAAACTAATGGTGTGGAAACAACCCAGAAATCTGTTTCATAATCCCACAGCTTATTTCCTTCAGCTGTCAATACATAAACTTTGTCATCACATGAGCCAAAAATAATTTCTAGTTTGCCATCATTGTTTATATCAGCTAGTGCAGGTTTTGATAATATCTTACCTTCTGTTTCATAATCCCACTGCAATCTACCATATTTGTCAAGCACATATATTTTTCTGTCTTCTGAACCAATGACTATATAGCTTTCATCATCTCCTTTTATGTTTCCAACAGCAACCTGTGCTGTTATCTTTTTTCCTGTCTTGAATCTCCATAATAAATCCCCTTTCCAACTCAATGCATACATTGTTCCATCATTTGTGCCAAATAGGATTTCCAATCCTTTGTTATGAAGCACATTAATAGGTGCTTCAATAGGAGAACTAACAATAAATTTCCACATAAGCTTTCCTTGGTTGTTTAAAACATATAATTTTTTATTGCATCCAAATATTATTTCCTGTTTGCCGTCATTGTTAATATCATAAATAAATGGTCCTGATTTTATGCTGTCTTTTGCATTAAATTCCCAAAGAAGCTTTCCGTTTTGATCCAGAGCGTATAATTTTCCGATTTCACTCCCAAATATAACCTCTTCTCTTCCATCATTGTTAATATCTCTAATAACAGGAGTTGTTGTGATGCTGAATGCAGCATCTACCTCTTTGAATAGTAAATCTACACTATCGGCTTTCTGGCTTGCCTGGTAAGACCAGAGTTTTTCGCCGTTATCTTTTACAATCTGAACTGTGCCATCTTTTGTTCCAAAAATTAAAACATCCTGGCTTCCAATTTTGCCAGCAATAAGCTCAGTAGAAATCTTTTCCTTTGACTCAAAGCTCCACTCTTCTTTCAGAGTCCCAACTCTCTTTCCAATAGCTGCTTTAATAGCATTACCCACATTCACCATCTTTTTTCAATATAACTTGTAGCTATTTATAATATAAAACTTTCGTTTTGAATGCTAAGAAAATCATAAATTTTCTAACTTAGAAATTTTCAAAGAAAATTTCGTAAGGGATGAAAAAGGAAAGTTGCGAACAAAGTGAGCTAAGTTTCGGTATTGAACAAAAACTTTATATATCCTTTTAACAAATTTTTATGTATGGTGGATGAGGAAGAAGAAAAAAAGAGGTTAGTTGGAAAAAAAAGATTCATCCTGAAAGAGGTTTTTGACAGGATTGGATATGGATTTACTTCTCAGCAATTCATTAACATATTTCTTCTCCAAACAGGAGCATCATACTTTCTTATTGGGATTCTGACAGGACTAAAGAATTTTCTGAGTGTTTTCACATCCTCTGTTCTTCAAGGATACTCAAAAAAACCTGAAACAGCAAAAAGAATTGTTGTGTTTTCAGGAATACTTCTTGCTTTGGTGTTTTTTGGGCTTGCTTATACAAAATCTATCTACTCGTTGTTGTTTTTTTCCATACTTTTACTGCTTAGCGGAATAATAACACCCTTTTATGGAGATTTATACAGCAATTTCTCTCTAAGTTTGGATGTAAAAAAAACGAAAATCGTTAAGCGTCTGACACAATATGGGCTTATATTAACAGCAATAAGCTTACTGGCTGCAGGATATGTTCTTGACATGAAAAAAGATGGCTATATTCATGTTTTGATAATAGCATCTGTTTCATTTTTGTTCTCAACAATAACTCTTTTAGTATACAATAAAAGCACAAAACAGGTTTTTATGGAAAGTACCCTAATAACACAAATCGAGAGATATTTTACAAACATAAAAGAAAGCCTTTCCTTATTTACTGAAAACAAGATACATATGGTGCTTCTTGTTGCTAGCATAGTTGTTGTTTTTGTTCAAACATTAGGGAATGCATATTATGGTGTATTCATATATGAGAACCTTACTTATGGGCTTGGAAGATATATGAATGTTGCGCTTGTTTTTGTGTTGGCAGTTCTTGCATCTGTTATTGGACCTTATGTCAGCCAAAAAAATGCAGTTGAGTATGGAAAATTTCCAATGCTTGTTTTTGGAACACTCCTTATGGCTATCATGCCATTGACATTTTATTATAATCCAAATATTGTTTCAATCTCAATGGGAGTTATAATAGGAACAATAGGAGCCGCAATAAACGGCACAGCGCATGGCATGTTAGCGATGGAAATAACACCAGAATCAAAAAGAAAGAGCTATCTTTCAACAATAGGATTTATTGTGACAATTCTTTCTTTAATATTGATACCTAGTGGTTCATATATTGCCCAGATATATGGGCTAAGAAATCTTTTCTTATTTTTAGGATTATTAATGGTTGTGGTTGTTGTTCCATTATATTTTATTGTTGTTGTTCTTCAGCACAAGAAAAAGCTTTAGCTACATCTTACTGGGTTATCCCTTGTGATTGCTATATCAAAAGGATAAAAAATCAATTGATTCAATATACCATATTTTAATATGTTAAAGGGTAGAATAACCTTGTTCACTTTTCCCTTTTCCGGCACATTTATTACATCAACAGGAACATACTCATCTTTTTGGCCTCTTGCAATTACCTTTATGGCCTTTATATTTATTTCTGGGCTTCCTTTTACATTGAACTGTATCTTTGTGTCATCATAGCACACACTCTCTATGTTTCCACCCAAATACCATTTAAGTAATTCTTCACCTTCTGCTTCCTGCTCATGATCCTCAAACGCGCTTTTCCCCCAATTCATTATAACAGCGCCAATAGAAACAGCAAATCCAATAAGTATAACAGTTGCAACTAACGGTGATAGACCTCTTTTATTACCTAAATACATTTTAACATACTAAATGTTTACAGCTGAATATATAAAATTATCGATAATTATTTTTTCATAAAACCTTTAAGACTGAGGTTTTTTGTGCACTCTTTCATCAAAACCTCGACCTTAGTAGAAATCTTCATTCCATTTTCTGTGCAATACTGTCTGAATGTTTCAAAAACATCCTTATCAATTGTCATGCTTACTTTTGTTTTTACCATTTCCTATATGGGCAAATTAGGATTTATATAAATTTTGCGGTCACTTCTCACACAATATTTTCACAATCCATGAACAGTGCTTAGGAAAGAAACAAATATATTATCTATTTTATTTTTAAATTCTGAAGAAGAGATTTTCATTCCGCAGGCATATTCAATTTCCACAGAATAACCAAATAAAGCTCTGTGGGATTCTTTTATTCCGCAACCATCACAATTGAATCCACAGCCATCCATCACTCCATCCCATTTAGAACTGAATTCTTCAGAAACCCTGTTTTCAGCATAATTCTTTGTTATCCAAGGCGCCCATATAAGTATAACCAACAATACAATAACAAACACAGTAATTAACACTTTGTTTTTCATGTTATTATCTAAGATCAGGATTTATATAAATTTTTTGTTTAAGAATTCATCAATTTCTTTTTCATATTCTTTTGTTACTTTTACATTGAAGTCTTTTGGAAAATATCTTAAATAATTTGGAGATGCGAATCTTTCATCTAAGAATATTATTATTCCTTTGTCTGTTTCGCTTCTTATGCATCTGCCTGCATTTTGCAGAATCTTTGTTATTGCAGGGAAAACATAGCCATATTCCCAGCCTTTTCCGAACTTTTTATCATAATAATCAATTAATTTCTTAGTTTCCAGATTTGGTGGGCTTAAAGGTAGTCCAACAACAATAACACATTTCACTAAATCTCCTGGCAGATCAATCCCTTCACCAAAAGAACCAGTAGCAGCGCACAATAAAGCAGATCCTTTATCTTTATGCTTTTTAAATTTTTCAAACAAATCGCTTTTCTCTGTTTTTGTTAATCTTGGTTTTTCAAGAATCAATGTTTTTCTTGAAAGTTTTGTAAGATACTTGTCAACATCATCTCTTAATTTATAGCTTGGGAAATAAACTAATGTGTTACCATCAACCCTGTTTATGATATCAGAGCATATTTCAGCTATTCTCCTGAACTGGTTTTCGTTTCTCATTGTGAATTTTGTTGTTGTTTCAGGAATAACTAAGCTTAATCTGTTCTCTTCTGGAAACACGCTTTCAAACTCTTTTTTTTCTGCACCATCAAATCCAAGAATAGAAGAATACATATCTGTTGGAGTTAATGTTCCTGACATGCAAATAACACTATGACATTGCTCAATCACTTTTTGCGCAGCTAAACTAGGATCCAGACATCTATAGCTCAAAATAACCAAAGGTTCCCTATAACCTTGTTTTATGCTTAGAATTCTTGCAAATCCATCATCCTGGCCTAACCAAACCTCTAAAAATCTATGAACTGAATTTACAAAACTTCTGCTTTGCTTTGTTTTTATGAAATCAGAAACTCTTTCCAGTTCTTCCATTAAATCATCATAATCTTTTATCTTGTTTATTCTGTTGATAAATATATTTTTGTCAATTAATCTTTCATTCTCAACATTTTCAGAAAAATCATTTAGAATATCCTGTATCTGAACCAATTCATTAACAATATCAGTGAAATTGTGTTTTTTTGCTTCTTTTACTGCTTGCCTCAAAATATAATTTGAAATGTTTACGCTCAAGAAATCTCTTATTCTTGTTGGAAGATTATGGGCTTCATCAACAATCACAATGCAGTCATCAAGATCTACTCCAAGTTTTGTGAAAAAAACATTTCTAACATTCTCATTAAAGATATGGAAATAATCTGCAACAATTACCTTTGCTCCTTTTGCAATTAATGTTGAGATTTCATAAGGGCAAATTTTTTGGTCAGCAGATCTTTTTATCACATCTTCAGTGTGGTTTATTGTTTTATTCAGGTCCTTTAGTAGCTTTTTTGCCTTTACTGTTACTTTTGATTTGATTTTGAAGTTAAGATAAAACTCACATTGGTCATTCTCAACCTGGGCTTTGCAAAAGTCATGGAAATCAGTAGATCTCATATCGTTTGCTAAAGGCATTAAGCACATCCATCTCTTTCCTATCATATCTGCAACACTAAAATCCAACTCATATTTTTCCTTTATCTGCTTTAAAGTGTCTATTGCAATCATGTGCTGAGTATGCCTTGATGTAAGAAAGAATATCCTCTTGTCATTCTCTAATGCAAATTTTAATGCAGGACAAAGGGCAGCAACTGTTTTTCCTGAACCTGTTGGAGCATGAGCAACCAGATTCTTTCCTTCTGTGACTACTTTACTTATCTCACTAATTAGTTTATCCTGCTCTTTCCTTATCTTTTCATAAGGAAATAGAACTTCTTCTGGTTTTAACATTGAAAATAAAAATCACAAGTTGTTTTTAAGTTTTTTCTAAACAGCGTTCCATAAACTTTATATATAACCTATAATATTTATTATCATATAACTATTACAGAATATTGGTTAGAGTAGGGGAAATTAATGCAACAAAATAAAAAAATCTTTAATGTTTTTTTTCGGGAAAAGCCTGCTATGCTTTTAGTTGGATTATATAACTCAAAAAACGAAACCTATGCCTCCGCACTTGCCAAGCAGATTGACTGCACTTATTCTCATGTTGTGAAGATTCTGCAGGAAATGGAAAAAGCAGATCTTATTAGTTTTGAGAAAACAGGAAGATTAAAGATTCTGACTCTTACTAAGAAAGGAACAGAAGTTGCAGAATGTATAGACAGAGCAAGACAGTTATTATGAAACGCTTTCTTCAAATATTCTATCTCTTAGAATTAGGGTTGCTGATTCAATAAACTCTTTTTCCTTTTCTGTTGAAAATAATGCACCGGCTGCTTTTTCATGTCCGCCGTATTCCATATGATCAAAATTCTCTGCTATTTTTTCAAGAATATCTTTTACATTGCAGCCTTTTTTGTCGTGAGCTATTCTCATTGAAATTTTTGTTGTCTTGTTTTCAAAATTTCTGGCCATTGTCATTATATAAGTGCCTTTCTTTATTTCCTTGTAAGTTGATAAAACAGATGCAAGTGTGCCTGATATTGATGATGTAACATCATCCTTTAGATTTATTATCACAAATCCATCTTCACTTATTACATCATTGCTTCTCTTGTTTTCTTCATACCATTTTACTGCTTCTATTATTTTGTTCCTATAATCTTCAAGGAGAAATACTGCAGCTTTTTTCATTTTTTCGTCACCAATACATGTTCCAATCCCTAAAGATGATTTGTCCATTCTTCCACAGGCATTCAGAAGTGTTGAGAATTCCCTTGCATCTCTTAATGGGCTTCCATCCTCTTCATCAGTTAATATGTAATGGTTTGTGTATATGTCTTCTGGCTTGATCTCTTCTTTTCTTTTTGATATAATTCCTTTTGTGAGTTTTTCCATCTCTTCTTCTGTGAGCTCTACTGCCTTTTTCCATCCTGTTGGGGTTTTTGGATTTATACCAACATCTTTTAAAAATTGGATTGAGTTATTTTCAGAGCCAGTTATCTCAGGTATATAAGGATCAGTGGAATATTGAAGTAGTTTGTATAATGGCTTTGTTTGCATTCCAAAAAATCTTGGACCTTTTTTTATCTCTATTTTTCCTGCTTTTACAGCTGCCTGCAATATTTCGTTGTTAAGCTTACTTAATCCGTTTTTTGTCTGGTTATCTGCAATAGCACCAATCAATGCAATATGAGACATTTTCTCCATTCTGCTGTCAAGCTCTTTTCCAAAAAGATAGCAAACACCAGCTCCACTTATATCCATCCCACCATCAATTCCAGAAAGATGAGGATTTAGCTGAACTATGTTGTCTTTTTCAAAATCCTTTGATTTAGAGATGTGATGGTCAAGAATAAAGATGCTTCTGTCTTTTAAAATTTCTTTTATGAATTCATACTGGCCTGAGCCAAGATCAGAGAAGATGTAAATTTTGTATTCTTCATTGCTCAGCTCTTTCAAAACCTGCTTGTTTAATTGCTGCACAATAGAAAGAGCATATTTTCTTTTAAGAAGATTCATCAGCTTTACCAATATAGAAGCAGATGATATTCCATCTGCATCATAATGGCTTATAATTCTAACTGTTTCGTTTTCATCTAGCTGCTTGAATTTTTCAGCAGCTGTTGAAACATGTTCCCTAAACTTCTCATAATTTTCTTCGTTCATTCTATAAGGAAGCTTGCTCTCTTTGGATCATATTTCCAATCCATTCCGATTTTTCCTGTTTTCTTGTAATACTTTGCGAGCCTGTTTATCTTTGATTCGGTTAGTTGCAACCCTCTTTTGGCTGTCATATCTTTCTTGTTACTCTCCATATGCTTTCTTATGTCAATTGATCTTCTGATTAAATCTACAAGATCATTTGGAACTTTTGACAGAAGTTTTTTCTCTGCTAAAATAACAGTTACTGATTTCTTGCAGATTAGCTTAACATCTGGAATACCATAGCTGTCTCTTAATGTTATTCCTATTTGTGAAGGGCTGTTACCTTCCTTTCCTAATTTTACAACTAACATCTCAACTTCTTTTTCTTTATATCTTACCCATGTTGGTTGCTTTTTTACTATTGGTTTTGTGCTTCCAGATTTACCTTTCTTTCTTGAATACATTCGTGCCATTTTTTCACCGTTGATAAGGAAACTTTAGAATAAGTTCCCAGTATAGGCAAGCTCACACCGACCTATCTCTTAAGTAAAAAGGGAGAATTA
>JABMPP010000013.1 GCA_013202955.1 Candidatus Woesearchaeota archaeon
GATTGGGTGAGCTTTTTTGTTGGGTTGGCATTAGCTGCAGCAGGAGCATTGCCATTACTAAACAAAATAGGTACAGGACCAGCATGGTTTGAGTTACCATGGATGCCTGTTTCAATATTTGCATATATTGTTGCAATAGCAGGGTTCTACCTAATGGTTAATTCAGTGATTGAGATTACAAACAGCAACTCAATTGGATGGGTAAGTTTCCTTATAGCTGCAGTAGTGATGGCAGTGGGTGCATTACAGGTTCTGAATATGTTCGGAATCGGGGCTGAATGGTTTTCACTTAGCTTTATCAGTCACACAATTTATTATGTAATCTTCCTTATAGAAGGATTGTTCTTAATGATTGCAACATTTGCAATGGAACTTTAAACATTTTATTTTAAAAAGAGGTGTTTCCATGATTAAGTTAACTAAAAAACCAAAGAATCCGATAATCATAGAGGGATTTCCAGGATTTGGTTTTGTGGGAACAATTGCCTCTGAATTTCTTGTTGAGCATCTTCAAACAGAGCAAATAGGAAAAATGTGGTTTGAAGAACTTCCATCAATGGTTGCAATACACAGAGAAAAATTAGTAGAACCAATAGGAATTTTCTACAACAAAAAATATAACATACTTCTTGTGCATGCTGTATCAGCTGCTCCTGGAATAGAGTGGAAGATAGCAGATGAGATGATAAGCCTAGCAAAAGATCTGAAAGCAAGAGAGCTAATATGTCTTGAAGGTGTTGGTTCTCAAATGCCTGATGACAATCCAAAAACATTCTGCTACTCAAGTGATGAAAAAAAGAAACAAGCATTGAAAAAAGCAGGAACCCAACCATTAAAAGAGGGAATTGTTATGGGTGTTACTTCTGCAATTATGGTAAAAGCTGATTTTCCTGTTTCAGCAATATTTGCTGAAGCACACACTGATATGCCTGATAGTAAGGCAGCAGCAAAAATATTAGAGGTTCTTAATAAATATCTAGATCTAAAAATTGATTTTAAGCCTTTACTTGAATCTGCAGAAAAATTTGAGGAAAAACTAAAAGGTTTAATGGAAAAAGGTCAAACCGCACAAACTCAGAAAGAGAAAAAAATGATGAGTTATGTTGGTTAGATAATTTTTTTATAATAATCTACACATTCTTTTAACCCTTGTTTTAATGTATATTCTGATTTGAATCCAAGAACATTCTCTGCTTTTGATGTATCTGCTTTATGTGAATAAAGATAGCCTGAAACAGGATTATCAACATATTTTGGGTTAATATTTGTCCCAAGAAGTTCATTTAGCAGATTTATCATATCATTAACCTTCCACGGAACCCCTCCCCCAACATTGAACACCTCTCCATCAACTCCTTTTGCTTTTGACGCCAGAATAAAAGCTCTAACAACATCTTTTACATAAACAAAATCTCTTGTTTGGTTTCCATCATCATAAACAATTGGCTGTTTTTCTTTTAACATATCCCATATAAACTGTGAAGCAAGATTTGCGAATTCTTTTTTCTGTTCTTCTCTTGGGCCATACACACTGAAAAGTCTTAACCCGACTGTTTCTATTCCATATTCTTTAGAGTAAACATCTGCATAATTCTCACATGCTAGTTTTGATGCTGCATAGAAATTAGGAGCAGTAACATGCATATCCTCTTTATATGGAATTTGATTATTTCCATATATTGTTGATGTTGAGGCATAAATCACCCTTTTAACACCCATTTTTCTTGACATCTCAAGCACATTTAGAAATCCTAATGTGTTTACTTTTATTGAACCTCTACAATCATTCACAAACATTGGAGAAGATGAATGTGCTGCAAGATGAAAAACAGTGTCAACATCTTTTAATGCTTTTTTAACATCTTCTTCATTAAGCACATCTCCTTTCATAAACTCAGCATCCACACCATCTAAATGCTGTTTTTTCCCAAGAAAAAGATTATCAAGTATTCTAACATCCTCTAGCTCTCTCACAAGATTAGATCCTACAAAACCTGCTCCCCCTGTTATTAATATCATATTAATCACAAAATCTGAATCTTATTATTGCAAACATAACTTTAAATCCGTCCCTGAAAAACTTTATCTTTTTTCCTTGTTCTGGCAACCTTGATTGATAACTTACCGGAACCTCATAAAATTTATATCCTTTTTTTGCCAGCTTTGCTGTTATCTCCCACTCTGTGTCAAATCCGTTTGTTTTAAATTTAACTGATTTTAAAACATCTGCTCTAAAAACCTTGAACATTGTTGCAACATCAGTAAATTTTGTGCCATAAAGAATATTAAAGAGTGTTGTGTAAAACGCACCACCCAGATTCAGAAAGAACAAATAAATATTTCTGCCTGCCACATTTCTATATTGCCAGAATCTTGGATGAGTTAATCTTCTAGAGCCATAAACAATCGGAACATTCTGTTTTATTATTGGAGCAAGCACATTCTTGTATTCAGTTGTTTTGTATTCCAGATCACCATCTTGTATTAGAATGATATCCCCAGTCACATGACCGAGTGCTTTTCTTATTGCAGCTCCTTTTCCCTCTGGCTTTTTCTCATATATTACCTTAACATCTTTCCTGTTTTCATATTTTTTTACAACATCTCTTGTGCCGTCAGTTGAGTTTCCCTCAACAATTATAATCTCTTTTTTTAATTTCCCAACATCAGAATTAAAAACCTGCTCTAAAAGCTTTGATATTGTTGGCTTTTCATTATAAACAGGCAGTATAATGCTTAATTTTATCATAATCACCTTAAAATCTCATTTACTTTTTTCATCTCTTCTTGATATTCATCATACATCTCTTTTGAATAATAGATTGCTGCAAGTTGTTTATGTGGCTGCACAAAGTTATCATCCATTTCAACTGCTTTTTTATATTCTTCTACTGCTTCATCAATAAGACCCAATGAAACATACGCATTTCCAAGATTATAATGTGATTGTGGATATAAATCACTCATTGAGATTGAAAGCTTGTAATGAGCAACAGCATCATTCACCATTCCTTGATCAAAGTATTCCATAGCCAAATTGTTGTGAACTCGTGCTGTTTCTGGAGAATACTCCAATATATTTGAGTAAAGAGTTATTGGGTTCTGCCAATCATTATTTCGCTTTATAGCTCCAAGTGAAAAGAACACCACAAAGAAATCAAGAGATAAGTAAGATATTCTTTTTTCCATTTGAATTTATCATAAAGATTTGAGATCATTAAGAAAAACCCTATTGATGGCATATAAAGCCAATGATCCATATATATTGCATTTATTGGGAATATGTTTGAGTAAGGCAACAACCAAATAAAGAACCACCCAAATCCGAAAAAATAAAGTTTTGTGTTATTCCATGTTGATTTTATAATATAAATTATAACAAGAGCAAACACGATAAAAACAAAGAATGATGGGTCAAATATTGAGGTAACAAGAGGAGTTGAACGTTCCATATGAAGATCTGTTGGCCATATTAATATTCTAAAGTATTCAGGAAGAACCTTGAATAATGTCAATAATCTGATCCCAAGATTTGAGGAATAAATATTCTGATGATTGTAAAAATTAAGAGTGTTTGAAAAGTTTAGAGTTGTGAGTCTTAACATAACATATCCAACAACAATAGCCAAGAATGGAACAACTCTAAGAATCATCCTCTTTATTGGTTTAAAATTTAGCTTCTTCTCAAAAAAGCAGAAATCTATAAACACAAGAATCCCTGGAAACAAAGCCATAGACTCTTTTGAGAAAAGAGCAACCACAAAAAAGATTAGAGATAAAAAATAAAATGATGATTTTAGGTATATATTCTTATATTTTCTCAGAGAAAAGAACAACACAGCTGAAGCCATGATTAACATGGTTGCTTGAGGGTCTGCTCTTCCTGCCATATATGCAACAGCCTCGGGTTGTATTGGGTGAATTGTGAAGAAAAGGGATGTTAGGAAAGCAACAGGCTTTTTATTCAAGAGCAATAAAACAAGATAATACAAGAGAATAGCGCTTATTATATGAAATAAAAAGCTGGACAAGTGATATCCAAAAACATTAAGTTTCCATATTTTATAATCAACAGAATATGTGAGCAACACCATTGGCCTATAATAATTACTCACTTTTCTTGCTCCTGCTACAACATTCTCAGTAAAATAATTAGGAAGGTATTTCCAGTCCTGTATATAGGCATTATTATAGATATTATCCTCATCATCCCACACAAACTCATTATTAAAGCTGTTTGAGTAGATAATAATTCCAAATAAAACTATTAAAAACACATAGATAAAATTCTGTTTTCTCGACGAAAAACTCTCTATTTTTTTATGTAGATTTGATATGAATTTCATGGTGCCTAATACACTCTTTCCCCCTGAAAGCGGCTAAAGTGTGGTTATCCTCACTTTCACAGTAGGAAATTAGTTGTTTTTTATATATATTACCAATTTTTTACTATTTTATAAAATATATATCATAAAATATCTAATAAAATAAAACTAATAGAATATATTTAATAAATAAGTGATTATGAAATAAATATAATGAAAAACATAGTTTAGGA